>JAQVXB010000038.1 GCA_028709405.1 Candidatus Shapirobacteria bacterium | reverse complement strand
GAGTTTTTAAAACCCACCCGCCCTGCGGGCACCCTCCCTTGACAAGGAGGGCTTAAATTTATTTAAGATATTTAATTTATGAGATTGTTAATTCATGCTTGCTGTGCTGATTGTTTGCTAAAAATGATAGAGTCGATTAAAAGAGAAAATAATTTATCCGAAATTACGGTTTATTATTATAATCCGAATATACATCCAAGATCGGAATATCAGTCGAGATTGAAAGCAATGAAGTTGATGATTGGAGATTTAAAAATGGTAGTGGCTGATTGGAAACCAAGGGAATGGTTTGAGACTCAAAATCCCTCTAAATCTCCCTTTGACAAAAGGGAGACTTTAAAATTAACTCGGTGTGTAAAATGTTGGAAATTAAGATTAGAGAAAACTGCGGAGTATGCTAAGAAAAATGGATTTGATTGGTTTAGCTCTACCCTGCTGACAAGTGAATATCAAAATACTAAGAAAATTGAAGAGATTGGGAAAGAAATAAGTAAAAAGCACAACATTCAATTTCTAATTCCCAACAAAATTTGTAAAAAATTAGAAACTAAAGGATTTTATAAACAGGTATTTTGTGGATGTTGCTATTCATTAACAGAAAGATTTGAAGAAAAATTTTTGTAATAAAAAAAGATATACTTGAATAAATAATGAAAATAAAGAAAGGAAATAAATTGACGAATTTGGTGTTGTATTTAATTATCTTGGTTTTGATTGTGGTGCGATTTGTTTATTTAGACCGTTTTCCAGTAGGAACAAGTCATGATGAAATTGAATATGTCTTGAGTTCAAAAACATATTTTTTATCGGGGGTTGATTTATCTAATACGGCTTTTCCAAAATCAATTTTTCAAACGAAGACTGATGGAATAATAAGTTTTTTACCACCAATTTTATTGGCACCTTATTTTGGTTTAATTTCTTTAAACCAGTTTACAACCCGATTTCCATATGTGGTGATAAATATTATTACGGCTATCTCAATTTATTTTTTAGTTAAAAAACTTTTTAAAAATAAAATATTTTCTTTAATTTCATTAATTGTCTTTTTGGCTAATCCATGGAGCTTTTATTTATCGAGAACAGCTAGTGATACTGCTTTTGCATTACTTTTTTATGTTTTAGGAATTTTGTTTATTCTTGAATCCTCTAGGAAAAAATTGTTTCTATCGTTTTTGTTTTTCATTTTGGGATTTTTTTCTTACCATGGAGCTAAGTTAATTTTAATTCCACTCATCTTAGTGTGTCTCTGTTACAGATTTTTTTTAACAAAAGTTAAAATAAGTCTTAAAACAGCTCTTGTTTTTTTAATGAGTATTGTCCTTGTTTTTGGTATCTATTTTTTAGGTAATCGTTTTTATCCGGAATCAATTAATCAAAGTCGATCACAAGATATTTTATTTTTAAATCAAAAATTGATTATACCTATCGTTGATACTGACCGTAAAGCAAGTTTAGAAAACCCATTTAAAGAAATTTTTATAAACAAGATCACTGTTTCGTCAAAAATATTTTTTCAAAAATACTTAACTGCTTTTTCTCCAGAAATATTATTTTTTTACGGAGACAATCGAGCAACTTACCGTTTTGGACAACATGGTTTATTTTTTATTGTAGATTTTATTTTTATTCTGATTGGTTTAATTAACCTTTATAAGAAATATCCAAACAAAGCTAAATTTCTAATCTTATTGGTTTTAATTTCACCGTTAACTACTGCTATAAGTACAGTTGAGACTTCTGTTATTAATCGGTCTTTTTTATTATTACCAATATTAATTATATTTTCAAGTTTTGGAATTTTTACAGTTCATAAATTTATATCGACAAAAACAAATCGTTTTATTTCTTTTTTTATTTTGTTTAGCATATTGTTATTTTCTTTTGGAAAATTTTTAGTTTTTTATTTTTTTCAATTCCCCATTGGTGGTCAAGAAAATAATTTTTTTAGTCAACATGTAATTGCTAGTTATATTAATAGAAACAAAGATAATAAAATTATTGTCGTTGATCCACAAAATAGAGCCTTATTTTTAGAAGCGGTTTTTTATTCTTCTAAAAATCAAAAAGATATTTTAAGAGATTTTGTAGAAAAACAAGAATATGTGATGGAAAATGTGATTTTTACTAATGAATGTCCAAAAGAGATTGAGAATAATAAAACTTATATTATGAACAGATCTATGTTTGATTGTATATCCAAAAAAGAAAATTTAAAAAGCATTAGTGAAGAAAAATTTGGAGGTCCTTTGTATTTTATTGTCAATGATTCGCTTTGCTCTGATTTTGATTCAGTAAAATGGCTTAGGTTCCATATGGTTAAGGATTATTTATTAGAAGATCTCGACGACTCTAATTTTTGTAAAACTTGGATTAAAGAACTTTAAAATTCTTAATCAAATTTAGTGCCTTTTAAATTTATTCGCCAGCGATTGTTTTCTAAAACTGGTTCTTTAGATATATTGTCGTCTGGATTGCTCTCCCAATGTTTTAGCCAGTCATTTTCTTTTATATTTTGCTGACTGTTTTTATCTAATAATCTATAAGCTTCGCGATAATGTTTAGCACTTATATTTTGATTCCACTCTTCAATCACCTCTTTTTGGTTTGGGAAAAAATTATAATTAAGCCAAGGTAAATAAGAAATTAAAAGCAAAATTAAAACCAGTGGTTTGTGAGCAAAATAATTAACAACTAAAAGGATTAAAATAGGAAGTAAAAAGAGTAAATATCTGGGCCAAAAATCAATTTTTAAACACATTAAAATATAGCCAATACCAATTAAGCTTAAATAAAGAATTTGACGATTTTGATTTATGGTTTTTTTGAGAAATAAAACATTTTTTAATAGCAAAATAGTTCCAAGGGGTAAAACTAAAGACCAATTTTTAACTATCATTTCTTGTCCCCCTACCCAAAAACCCTTAAATTTATCTAAGAAAATAGTTCTAAAAATGTTTAAAACATCGTGGTTACCACCACTACTGTTGATGATTTGAAAATCGATGACTTTCTGATGAAGTCTAATCCAAGGAATGGGGTTTGGGTGAACAATAAAATAGCAAGTATAGGATAGAACATAACCACCTATTACAAAAAATAAATATAAAAATATATTTTTAAATCTGTTATTTTTTTGAACAGTTATAATCCACCACCAATCTATTAGACCGATCATAGGAATAAAATAGGCAGGTTTAGTACCAGCAGTTAAGCCTAAAAAAATGGCGGAAATAACTAAATTTTTAATCGATTTTTTGGTTTCAAATTTAAATAAAAAATAAATATGGACAATAAAAAATAAGACCATGGGTAAATCCAACATTGTCTGCCAAATCTGTTCGACCAATAAAGGATTGAGCGCCCAAAGATATAAAGATAACCAACGGAGGTTGTCTTTTTTAAAGATAAGTTTAGATAAGGACCAAAAAGCAAAAAGTGACAAAAGATAAAAAGTAAAACTAATTAGATAAGGATTTTGAAGATATTTAGCACCGACACCATACCAATTTTTACCCATTGGTGGAATCCAATAATTGATATTAAAAGTGTTTTCTCCAGTAACTAGCCTATAACCAACAAATTTATAAAGACCGTCATCAGAAATTACTCGATCACTGTTGGGAATATTCCATTGGGAGGTATAGTAATAATTTTCCCAATATTCTGGTTCATATTTAAAAACAAAAATCCAACGATTAAAATAAGCTACGATTAAAATTAAAGAAATTAGTATGGCCCATTTAATAGTCGTTTTCATAATATAATTTAATAGTTTATTATAACTTTAAATTAAGTGAATAACAGAAAAATAATCTTTATTATTTGTTTAGTATTAGTTTCTTTTTTGTATTTGTTTTTGCGTTTGAACAAAATTGAGGAATTGATTGGATTTAGGCTGGATCAAGGAATTCACCTATTAGAAACAAAGGCGATGTTTGACTCTAAAAAAATAAGATTGGTAGGGCCAATGGTGACCTCAAAATCATTTATGGGGAGAAATTTTTTTATTGGGGCTAATTATTATTATGTTTTAGGGATAGTTGGATTGATTGGCCAATGGAACCCAATGACAATTACAATAATTTTTATACTTTTAGAATTTATTTTTTATTTATTCTTTATATTTTTCTTAAAATATAAATTTAATTCTTTTTGGGCATTAATAATTTTCGGATTTATAACAATTTCTCCTTATTTGATTATTCATAGCCGATTTTTTTGGAATCCACACCTGTTAATTCCTTTATCTATATTGGTTTTATTATTATCGGAAAAATATTTTCTTAAAAAACAATTAAAATATTTATTTTTAATGGCTTTTTGTTGGGGTTTTGCTTTTGCAAGTCATTATAGTGCTGTATTTTGGGGATTATTTTTTCTTTTGGTTATTATAAAGAATAAATCGTATTTAAATATAAAAACTTATTTATCTATTATATTTGGATTTTTGTTGGGCAATTTACCATTTTTTATTTTTGAAATCCGCCATGGTTTTTATAATATAAAAACTTTATGGTATGTATTTATTAATTCTTCTTCTGGTGGTGATGTGACTTCTCACTATTTTATTTTTCCACTGTTAATATTTTTAATTTTTGGATTGTTATTTTTAATTTCGATAATTAAAAATAAAATTGGAGGAAATATTCTTTTAATTGTTTTAATGTCGGGATTATATTTACTGCAATTTAAATTTTTTAATAATTATGCCCCATTAGATGTGATTCCTGAATGGAATTATGGTCAACAACAAAAGGTGGCTGATTTAATCGTCAAAAATGGTTGCCCTAAAAATTTTGAGGTGGCGGCAACAGTTCAGGGAGATACTCGAGCTTATGATCTTCGTTATTTATTAAATCTTAGAAATTGTGAGCCGATGGAAGTGGAAGAATATCCGAGGGCAGAGAGGTTGTTTTTAGTGGCCCCAATTAATAGACCACCAGAAACTGAAACTGTATGGGAGGTTACTTCCTTGGGTAAATTTAAAATAAATCAACAAGAAAAACTTAATTCGAATATTGTTTTATATGAACTAGAAAAGAAATAAAATTCTTATTTAGGAATAAACTCTAGCTAACTTTTCTCGAGAACTTTCAGTCTTACTTGCATTCATTTCATCTGCTGCTTTTTTGACAAATTTATTGACATCATCCCCTTTAAAAATCTCACCACTTTTTTTAGTTGCGAATCCAAATGATAATCCTAAATTGTTTTCCCTGCTTACTTCTTCAACTCTTTCTTTTATTATATTTC
>JAQVXB010000002.1 GCA_028709405.1 Candidatus Shapirobacteria bacterium | reverse complement strand
AATAATTTTTTAAAGAATTAAATCCCTCTCATCGCTGTCGCGATGTTTCTCCCTTTGACAAGGGAGACTCTTATTGAACAATTTCGATGCCCATGGATTTGGCAGTACCCATAATGGATTTTTTGGCGGCTTCTAAATTAGACGTATTTAAGTCAACAATTTTAGCTTTGGCAATTTGTTCGACTTGAGCCATGGTTAATTTTCCAACTTTTTCTTTGCCGGGAGTACCGGTACCCTTAGAAAGGCCAGTTATTTTTTTAATCATGTCGGAAACAGGAGGTTGTTTAAGAATAAATTCGAAAGAGCGATCTTCGAAGATAGTAATAACAGCGGGGATAACACTACCTCTCATTTCTTTAGTTCTTTCATTGAATTCGTTGCAGAAATCCATAATCTTGATACCTTGAGGACCAAGAGCAGTTCCGACTGGAGGAGCTGGGTTAGCAGTTCCAGCTGGAATAGTTAATTTAACAATTGTTTTTATTTTTTTAGCCATATTTGAGTTAAAAGTATAAAGTTATAAAGTTTAAAGCTCTTTGGAAACCTGTAAAAAGTCGAGTTCGACTGGAGTTTCTCGTTCGAAAATAGAAATTAAAACTCTGATTTTGCCTTTTTCTTGGTCGATGGACTCGATGGTACCAATGAAATCAGCAAAAGGTCCATTAGTAATTTTGACAACATCACCAATAGTAAAAGGAGTTTGATATTTTGGTTTGTCTTCTTCGGTGGTTTGAAGAATTTGTTCTACTTCTTTTTGAGAAATAGGGGAGGGAGTGTTTTCAATGCCAATGAAACCGGTAACACCTTGAGTGGTGCGGACGGTGACCCAAGCATCATCATCTAAAACCATCTGAATTAAAACATAGCCAGGAAAGGTTTTTTCTTGAGATTTAACTTTTTGACCACGACGAATAACCATTTTACTTTGAATTGGAACAATGGCTTGAAAGATTTTGTCTTCCAAATTCATGGTTTTGATTCTGGTTTTTAAAGCTTCGATGGCTTTGTATTCATGACCAGAATAGGTATTTATAACGTACCAGGCAGCATCAATACTGGGTTCAGAAGTGGAGAGTTTAAATAAAAACTCTTTTTTGTTAGTTTTTGCAGAAGTTTTTGGCATAATTATTGTTTAATGGTTCCAGTGGTAGAAGCGACCGTTGGAAGCGGAATAATTGAAGGTTCGGCCACTTGTTCAACAGGAGCCGAAGGTTCATTTTTAAGATTACCAATAAGGGCGAAAGATTTGGTAAATAGATAATCAAAACCACCCAAAATTAGGGAGATAATGATTGAGATTGATATTACCACAATTGTAAGCTGAATTAAAGTATCTTTTTTGGGCCAAGTGATGTTTTTGAATTCAACAGCCACTTCCTTTAAAAATTTAATGATTTTTTGCATGAAAGTATTATATCAGTTCATCTTATCTATTATATTTAGAATGGAGTTTTGGAATTTTTGATATATTTAATTATGGGAGAAATTGGAAATATAGAATCTAGTGTAAATTTTGAAGCAATTACTAAAAAAGAACCGACTGTTGCTAAAATTATTAGGGAAAAAGAAACAGTAGCAATTATTAGAGGAGTTAATAATATAGAAAATTTTTTAAAAGAAAGTCAGACAACTTTTTATGAAGAGGTTTTAAGTAAGCCATTGTTGGAAGATGTAAGTTCTATAAATTTAGGGGATTATGGGAATGAAGATACTTTTAAATATAATTATATTTTAAATTCAATTTTTGAAGTCGGTGGTTACAAAACTAATAATGGAAAAGAGTTAACTATTGAAGATATTAGAATTGATGCAAGACAAAGTACCGAAGAAAGTCCTAAATTACATTATTTTGCTGAAAATGGTTCGGAATTATCATGTGATTTTTTTGGTGGTGGAAAAGAATTTAATTTTGGTATTTATATTCGGGAAATTAATGATGAATTAAGAAAAAAAATGTTAAATAGAGTGGAAAATTTTCCAGCAAATCAATGGATTTCAAAATTAATAGAAAAAACTAGAGAAAAAAAAGATCAAATGATTTCTGACGGTGGTTTGTTCGTAATTGGGGACGAATCTTTAAAAGATATAAAAATTGATGATGATTTATTGTTTTTTATTAGGAAATTGGGAATATCTTTTGAGGGAAATGTTGAAAATTTAGAAGGAATTAAGGAAGATCTCTTTCTAGAGATTGATCATAAAAGAGAATTGTTTATTAAAATTCAAAAAAATACTGATAATTATGAAAGTAATACAGTAAATTTGTCTTTGTTGGTTGATACTGAAAAAATGAGTGGTGGAGCTGAGGTCGATTGGTTTGCTGTTAGCGATACAGCTAGAGAAATATTAGGAGCTTTTGATTTAGCTGGTCTAAAAATTAGTGACGAAATGTTGAACTATATTTCGGAAGGAGCTTTGGGTAATGGTAATTTTAGCGATAGGTATGGTAATGGGTATGCAGATTTAACTAGATTGTTGAGTTATGGTATTAGATCGAAAAATAGAGATGAAATCGTTAAAAAATTATTTAGTGATTTTAATGAGTTAGCATCAGAAAAGTTAAAAATGAGCAGTCAAAAATTGAATGGACCGGCGAAATTAGTCATAGAAATGATAAATGATTTAGTTGACCCAGAGAGAGGTAATAAAAAAAGTGATTTTGCTTATAAAAAAAGCGACAGAACAATGCGTGATGGATCATGTAAAGACGTGGAAGTTTATTACGAGATGGCTTTGGAAGAAAGAAAGTATACGGTCGATAATGATTTTTTTTATCAAAAAACTTCGTCAGTGCCAACAGCAATCACCAGAAGAGAAATGGTAGTTGATGGGGTTAGAATTCCTAAGGGTTTTTTATGTCGGGTTAATTATCTTGGAGTAGAGCCATTAAGACCAACAATGTTTTCTTTTAATAAAGATGAGGTAATTGATGCTTATGGAAAACAATATTATGGTTTATTGGAAGATTTCCCTGGACTTGGGGATTTAATAGAAAGAAATAGTAAAAATTGGTTGTTTTGATAATAATTTGTTTTCCGCGGAATAATTGAATAAATAATTTTTGATATGTTTTGGTCTATTGACTAGCCCTAGAGGTAGTAGGTATGATGATTGTCATCCACTAGAGATAGTGTTTTATTAATTATAATAAAAATTACAAAATGTTGTGTCCATATTGTGGTTTTGATGAATCAAATGTTTTAGAAAGTCGGGAGGCTGAAGATGGAAGAGTAACCAGGAGAAGAAGGGAGTGTTTAAAATGTAAAAAAAGATTTACAACCTATGAGAGAGTGGGGAGTATTGATTTAAAGGTGATTAAAAAATCAGGAAAGGTAGAAGATTATAATCGAGAAAAATTAGAAAAGTGTCTAGATAAGGCTTGTTGGAAGATGTCTAAAGAAAATAAAGATAAAATAATTGATGAAATAGAGATGAAACTTTTAAATTGGCCGAGTGTAGAAATACCTTCGAGGGAAATTGGAATGATGATTTTAGAGAAGTTAAAAAATGTTGATCCAATGGCATACATTAGGTTTGCCACTGTTTATTTAGATATTAATGAGATTAATGATTTTGAAAAGTTAATTAGTAGTTTTAAAAATAAAAAATGACAGATACAAACAGACAAAATATAAATGTTAATGAACTAGTTGAACCGAGTCTTTCGGCTAATGCTAAATATATTGCCGAAACTAGATATTCCAGGAAAGATGAAGATGGGAAGGCTTTTGAAACGGTAAAGGATATTTTTTGGCGAGTGGCTAGTAATGTGGCTAAAGGTGATAAAATTTTTGGAGTTAGTGATGAAGAAATAGAAAAAAGAGCAAAGTCGTTCTATCAATTATTTGCGGAACAGAAATTTTTACCAAATACACCATGTTTAGTTAATGCTGGTAAAACCAAACAACAATTATCAGCTTGTTTTGTTTTACCAATAGAGGATTCAATGGAGTCAATTTTGGAGACAATGACAAACATGGCTTTGATCCACAAAAGTGGTGGTGGAACGGGTTTTTCGTTTTCAAGACTTCGACCTAGTGGTGATTATATTAAAACTAGTGGTGGCACAACTGTTGGCCCAGTTAGTTTTATGCAGGCTTATAACGATGTGACAGCTCAAATAAAACAAGGTGGAGTTAGACGAGGAGCTAATATGGGAATGCTTTCAATTGACCATCCTGACGTGTTGAGGTTTGCGGTAGCAAAGCTTGATGAATGGAGTTTAACTAATTTTAATATCTCTTTAGCAGTTACTAATGCTTTTATGGAGAAAATTGAAAGTGATAAAAAATTTGTGCCGGATGATTTTATTCCAGAGGAAGCAGTTGAAGAAATAAGGCTAGCAGAACAAATAAGAAGTGCAGATGAAAAATTAAGGGAAGTAGAAGTGGGAGTTAAAAAATTATATGAATGGGCTAAGGCGACTAAAGATGGTGAGGGATATGAATTAATTAATCCAAGAACAGGATTGGTGGCGATGAAATTAAATGCTTATAAAGTATTTAATTTAATTACTAGATTAGCTTGGCAGTTTGGTGATCCAGGATTGGTATTTATTGATAGGATGAATGAATCAAACTCTAATCCAATACCAAGTGTTGGTTTAATTGAAGCTACTAATCCTTGTGGTGAACAACCACTTTTGCCATATGATGCTTGTAATTTAGGAAGTGTTAATTTAAGTAAATTTGTTCTTCGACAGGCTCAGGATTTGGATTGGGAAGAACTTAAAAAAACTATTAAAATTGGGGTTCATTTTTTGGATAATGTGGTGGAAATTAATGAATTTCCGGTTCAAAAAATTAGAGATATGGTAAGTAATACTAGAAGAATTGGAATAGGGGTGATGGGTTTTGCTGATGCTTTGTTTAAAATGGGGGTAAAGTATGATTCAGAGGAAGGAATTGGGTGGGCAGAAAAAATAATGAAATTTGTAACCGAATCAGCTAGGGAAGCAACTGAGGAGTTGGGAAGAATTAGAGGAGTTTTTCCTTTTTGGGAAAAGAGCGTCTTTGCTAACACTAGTTACAAACCAAGAAATATGGCATTAACGACAATTGCTCCAACTGGAACAATTAGTATGTTGGCGGATACTAGTTCAGGAATTGAACCGGTTTTTTCTTTGGGTTATCAAAAAAATACAGTTGAAGGTAAAACTCTCTATAGTGTTAGCCCAGTTTTGGTCGAAGAGCTGAAAAAAAGAAATATTTATAGTGAAGAATTGATTGAAAAGATTGTTAAAAATGGTGGTGTTTTAAAAGGAATTGAAGAAATTCCTGAGAAATTAAGATCTATTTTTGTGACAGCGTTGGAAATTGATCCAGAGTGGCACATTAGAATACAGGCAGCTTTTCAAAAATATACTGACAATGCAGTATCAAAAACAATTAATTTACCAGAAGAAGCAACTATTGATGATGTTAGAAAAGCTTATTTAAAATCTTATTCATTGGGGACTAAAGGAATTACTATATATAGAAGTGGTTCAAGATCATTTGAACCAATGCAAAAAGTAAAGGCAAAATCCGCTGATGCTAAGACTGTGGTTAGTGAGGAAGAAAAAATAGAATTGATACCAAAGAAGAAAGCTACCCCAACTATGGCGAGAGGAGTTAGATTAAAAAAGAAATGTGATGTCGGAAGTGTTTATACTTCAATTTTTTATGAGACTGGTGATGGCCCTGTAGAGGTGTTTGTAACTTTAGGTAAAAGTGGTGGTTTTACAGCTGGTGCAGCTGAAGCAACAGGTAGATTGGCTTCTTTAGCTTTGAAATATGGGGCTGGTTTGGATGAAATAGCTGAGGAAATGGTTGGGATTTCTTGTGGGCAAAAGGTTGGTTTAGGAAATGGAACTATTTTGAGTATGTTTGACGCAGTGGGTAAGTCTATTTTGGAAGTTTCTCGGGGTGAGCAGTTAGATATTTTTGCTGGTGAAAAAGATGAGATAAACACTATGGCATTGCAACAAGAAATTAGAACTAAACAAGCCGATTTGGAAAGTAAGGTGATGTCTTGTCCTGATTGTGGTAGTCCGCTTAGAGCTGAAGAAGGGTGTTTTAAATGTACAAATGAGTATTGTGGTTATTCTAAATGTTCGTAAAAATATCTTTTATGAATAAAATGATAACAACAAAAAATGGGGATAAGGGAAAAACGACCTGTGGAAACAAAAAAGTAAGTAAAGATGATTTATTAGTAGAAGTTGTTGGTTCAATTGATGAATTACAGGCAATTTTAGAAATGGTAGAGGAAAATGAGGTAGTTGATGATTTAAGGAATATAATGGGGGAGTTAGGAGGGGGAATTAAGTTTTTAATTTCTGATTTCCAATTTTCAACTAATAAGATGGAAGAGGAAATAAAAAAGATACCGGAAGTAAAAAGTTTTTTAAAATTTAAAAGTCAAAGGGCGTTAAAATTGAATTGGGCAAGAACGGTTTGTAGAAGAGTTGAAAGGAGGTTGGTATCCTTGCAAAAAAGAGATAAAATAGATCAAAATATTTTGAAATATTTTAATAGATTGTCTGATTATTTGTTTGTAAAGGCAATTAAAGAAAATTAAAAATTTAAAGTGAATTGGGTGAAATTCCCAAACTGTGCCGCAACGGTTATAGTCCGAACCTAGAAGCTTTCGAGCAAAAGTATATGAATAAAGAAATAAAACAAGTTGGTTTTTCAGCAGAAAAAGAAGAGGTGTTTTTAAGGAGATTAGATAATCGAAATAAAAGAGTTAATTTGGAGCAAGAGTTAAAAACTCAATTAGCTGAAGATTTTGGATTGGTGGAATTTACATTAAAGTATAAATTTAATAAAGAAGGAAAAATTATAGATTTGCTTTCTGGTCAAGAAATAGTTGAATTGACTAGTAGGGGAGAAGTTGAAGAAGAAACAGAATCAATTAGCCAAATCGAAGAAGGGTTAAAAAATAATCCTAAGAAAACATGGATTCATTTCAGTCCAAAAAATGAAGAATTGGGTTATCCAAGTAATTGTGTGGATTTTTGGCGGGTGGTCGATGAAAAGGTAGTGTGGAACAGAATAGTAGTCAAAAATGATTTTGAAGAGATGAATAGGACGAGACAATTTTTATCAGGAAAGGAAAAAGTTAAAGATGAAATGGAAATTTTGAAATCACCAATTGAAGTAGACTTAAAGTTGGAGGAAATTTTTGATTTTTTTAGATTAAGTGAAGAAAAAAACATAACTGATTTAAATAAAATTGAGGCAGTAGTAAAAAAGTATTTAGATCAATTTGAGAATGAATTTGGGGAAAAGTTAAATGAAGATCAAAAATTGATTTTTAGATTGTATTCAATTTGCTATGAAGCTTCAAAAAGAGAGAAAGAACAAAGAACAATAAGAAGATCGGAAATGGAAGTTTATATGTATGGAGCGATGGTAGAGATGAAGGTGGAAAAAAGTTTTGGTTGTGCGGCAACAACAATAGTGGGGTCTTTTGGAGAAAAAATAGGATATTATATTTTATCTAATGGTGAAGTTAAGAAAGGAGTGATTCCTGAGGGATTTAAAGAATGTAAAAAATGTGGTTGTTGGTATGCTGGAGAAAAATGTCCTTTTTGTTAATGATATATTTTGATTTATTTATCTTTTAAAAAGATTGTAACTTCTAATTTTAAAATGATAAAATTAATTATGAAAGAAAATAATAATAAAACAGTTGGAATTTTGATTTTAGTTATTATTGCGGCTTTTGTTTTGCCGTGGAGAAATATTAATTGGGGTAAGTTGAGTTTTCAAGGAGAGACAGTGGTGGTTACGGGCGAGTCAAAAACAAAACAAAAAAATGAAGTGGCTAGTTTTAGTGCTGGGGTTAATGTAATTAAAGAAAAGAAAGAAGAGGCGGTTGATGAAGTCAATAAAAAAATAAATGAATTAATAACTTCAGTTAAAGATTTTGGAATTCCTGATGAAGATATTAAGACTCAAAGTATGAGCATTTATCAACAACAGGAACAGCCAAGATATTTATCGTCGGGGGATCCAAATAAAGTTGATGAATGGGTGGTAAATAATACGATTGAAATTACTTTAAGAGATGTTTCAAAAACTCAAGAATTGGTTGATCTATTAAATAAGAGTGGGGCTAATAATGTTTATGGTCCAAATTTTAGAATTGAGGAAACTTCGGATACAGAGAAAGGATTAGTTGATAGTGCAATTGCTGATGCTAGAGAAAAAGCGGAAATAATTGCCAAGGCAGCTGGTAGGAAATTGGGAAAGGTAGTTAATGTAAGTGAGGGTGGTAGTGGAATTTCTTACCCAATGTATTCTAAAGCTGATGGTTTAGGTGGTGGAGCGGCAGTGGAGCCGGGAACTTCAACAATTTCCAAAATATTAACCGTAACTTTTGAATTGAAATAATTTTGATATAGTTTGTTTTAATTGATTTAAAAGGCTTGGTGGTTTAACCTGGTCTAAGTTAGATTTTTTATAGAAAATGGTTAAAAATGTTAAATTGAAGGTAAGTTTATTGAGTTATACGACAAATCCAGAACAGAATATTGTGGCAGCAATTAGACAATGTTACAGCCAAGTGGGGGCCAAGGAACTTAAAGAAAAGACTAATAAAGAAACTAGGGAAAGATTAATAAGACAAATAATGGCCTCAGGACATACTTCAACATTGGAACATGCATCTTTTACTTTTGCAGTTGAAGGAGTAAGCCGAGTAACAGAGATTCAATTAGTTAGACACAGAATTGGTTGTTCTTATTCAATTCAATCAGGGAGATATGTTAAAAGAGGTGAGGCTCAATATGTAATTCCACCAGTGATTTTGAATGGCGATAAAAAGGTTTTGAAAAAAATTAAAAAACATTTTGAAAATACCCAAAAACTCTATAATGAACTTCTTGATTTAGGAATTAAAGCCGAAGATGCTAGATATTTACAACCTCAATCTTTAAAAACTAAAATTGTAGTGACAATGGATGCCAGAGCTTTGTTACATTTTTTGACTTTGAGATGTTGTCGAAGAGCTCAGTGGGAAATACAGGCTTTAGCCAGAGAAATGTTAAGAGTGGTTAAGAAAAAAGCACCAATACTTTTTGAAAATGCTGGACCAAGTTGTGTGTCACAAGGGATATGTTTTGAAGGTGATATGAGTTGTGGTTTATGGAAAACGATTAAAGGAGCGGAGTTAAAAACAAGAATAAAAAATGAATAATAAAGGGAAATTTATTGTTTTTGAAGGGATAGATGGTTCTGGAAAAGGTACACAAATTAAAAAATTACAAAAATATTTTGAACAAAGGGGAATTAAAACAATAACAACTTGTGAACATACTCGAGATTTACCGGTAGGAAAATTAATCGAAACAACTGTTAATGGTGGAGAAAAAATGGATCCATTGGCTTTACAATTATGTTTTACGGCTGATAGAAGAGATCATTATGAAAAAGTAATTAGACCAGCACTAGAAAATGGTGAATTTGTTATTTCAGATAGATATTATGGTTCAACAGTGGCTTATACAGAAGAAGATAAAAGGCAAATGATGTTGGAATTGAATGAAAATGTTGTTCCAAAGGCTGATTTAACATTTTTTTTAGATATTGAAATCGATATGGCTATAAAGAGAATTGATGATGTCAGATTAAGTAAAACAATTTTTGAGAGAAAAGAGAAATTAGAACAATGTAGAAATTCTTATTTGTGGTTTTGTGAAAAAGTTGGAGAAAGTGTAATCATAATTGATGGGAATAGGGATATAGAAACTATTCATAAAGATATTTTAGAAAAATTAAAAAGTAAAAAAATAATATGAATGGAATACAACTAATAGCAGGGACATCAAACCCGGAATTGGCAAGGAAAATTGCCAAGAGATTAAATTTGTCTTTGACTCCAACAATAATTAAAAAATTTCCTAATGGGGAGATTTATGCCAGGATTGAAAAAAAAGTTAGAGGTGATGACATTTTTATTATCCAGACTTTGACAGCTAATCCGGTTAATGATCACCTAATGGAAACCTTGATATTGATTGATGCTTTAAAAAGATCTTCAGCTAGAAGAATTAACTTGATTTGTCCAGACATGTGTTATTCTAGGCAGGATCGAAGAACTAGATCTCATGAACCAATTACGGCTAAATTGGTGGCTAATTTAATTACTAAAGCTGGAGCTGATAGATTAGTGGCAGTTGATTTGCATGCAGATCAAATACAGGGTTTTTATGATATTCCAGTAGATCATTTAGTTGGTTATCCATTAATTGCTAAATATATTAAAACGAAAAAATATAATGATTTGGTAATTGTGTCGCCAGATATTGGTGGAGCCAAGAGGGCTAATAAAATAGCTGATCTTTTAGGAGTGCCAATAGCTATTATTGATAAAATTCGACGACAACATAGTCAATGTGAAGTGGCTCATGTGGTGGGTGATGTTAAAGGTAAAACAGCTTTGATAATTGATGATATCGTGGATGGCGGAGGCTCAATTTGTGGAGCAGCTGAAGCAGTAAAAAAATATGGAGCTAAGAAAATAATTATTGCAGCAACTCATGCGTTATTAAATGGTGAGGCGCCTAAAAGACTGGAAGAAAGTATGGCGGATCAAATAATATTTTTAGATTCAGTACCAATTCCTAAAGAAAAAAAGATAAAAAAAATGAAGATAATTTCTTTGGCGCCACTTTTGAGTAAAATTATTCATAGAATCCATATGGAAAGATCTTTGGGAGAACTTTTTAAATGGGAGGAGCAATGTAAATTGTTGTAAAATAATATTATGATATAGATAATGGTTGATGATTGGTTTTGAATTATTTATTTTTTAAAAATTATTTTATGATCGATAAACAAATTAGAGATTTAATTAAAAAAGAAGAAGAAAGACAAGAAAATTTAGTTCATTTAATTCCTAGTGAAAATTTTGCTTCTGATGAAGTAAAAATGGCTTTGGGAAGTTGTTTAACTAATAAATATGCGGAGGGTTATCCAGGCCGAAGATATTATCAGGGTAATGAATTTGTGGATCAAATTGAAAATTTGGCGATTGAAAGAGGTAAAAAAGTTTTAGGGGTGGAACATTTAAATGTTCAGCCATATTCTGGTAGTCCAGCTAATAGCGCGGTTCAAATGGCATTATTAGAGAGAGGAGATAAAATTTGTGGGTTAAAATTGTCGGCTGGGGGTCATTTAACTCATGGTCATCCAAACATTACTTTTTCGGGAAAATTTTTTGAAAGTGTTCAATATGATGTTGAAGAAGATGGACGAATTGATTATGACAAACTAGAGGAATTAATCTTGGCGGAAAAACCAAAAATGATAATGGCTGGGACAACGGCTTATCCTTATATTTTAGATTTTAAAAGATTTGGAGAAATTGCGGATAAAGTTGGAGCTTGGTTGGTAGCTGATATTTCTCATATTGCTGGATTGGTGGTCGGTGGAGTTCATCCGAGTCCAAATGAATATGTTCATATTGTTACTTCGACAACCCATAAAAGTTTAAGAGGACCAAGAGGGGCTGTAATTGGAATAACTAAAAAAGGGATAGAAAAAGATATTGATTTGATTAAAAAAATTGATAGGGCGGTGTTTCCAGGGATGCAAGGTGGTCCTCATGAAAATCAAATTGCGGCTTTGGCGGTAGCTTTTGGAGAATGTGACACACCAGAATTTAAAGATTATGCTGATCAGATAGTTAAAAATGCTAAAGCTTTAGCTGAGTCTTTAAGAAAAAATGGATTAAAAGTGTTTGGAACTGAAAATCATTTGATGGTGGTGGAAGTTGGTTTTGAAAAAGGAAAAGAGGCGGCTGTAAAACTTGAAGAAAATGGAATTGTGGTTAATGCCAATACTATTCCTCATGACACTGCTAGCCCATTTAAACCTTCTGGAATTCGAATTGGAACTCCAGCCATGACCACTAAGGGATGGAAAGAAAAGGAATTTGAAGAATTGGGTGCAAAAATGGCGGGAATAATAAAGAAGGTTTAATTTTAAATTTCAATTTTTCATCACGGAATTTTTTATAATCGGCGAATGTGTGTCGCACGTTCAAGGACACAAAAATTGCAACCGCGAATTTAAAATATTATTTCTTAGATTTCTTGAATTTTTTGCTTAAAAAAGCGAGGGTTTTGCCGTTGTCGATGTCCCAGCGATTGAGAAAGAAAATATAGATGATTTCAAAAAGGCTCATAGTGTTGATAATTAGAAGAAGGACAAACCAAATGAGCTGTTTTTTGGTGGCGGCTTTCCAAAGGGCGAGACCTTTCCAAACTAAGGTCCAAAGTAAAAAGGGAAGATAAAATTGTGGTTGGCTTAATAAAGAAATAATATTATTCATGTCTAATTGTAGCAAATTGTGATTTCAAAATTAATTTTTATTTTTAAAAATCCAAATGAAAGTGGGGATTAATAGAATTAAACCGAGGAATTGAAGGAGCTGAGGCCAGAAAACTATGTAGAGCGTTAGAGCGTTAGAGCGTTGGTTCTTTAGATCTGAAATAGCCCAGCCGTTGGCCCAGTTGTTGATTAAAATATGGTCTTTTAGAAAAATTGGTTTTAGCCCGGAAAAATAAAAAGCTTTCCAGTCTTGGTTATAAGTAGAAGAAAAAATAAGGGTCTGATTTTGTAAATTATTAGGAATAGAAATTTGGTAGAGAAAAGAGGAAAGGCGATTACTTTTAGGATAAATAACCGGTTCAGGATTAGGATTTATATCTTGACTTTTGTTTTTGAAGTAAGAATCAAAATCAACTTTATCAATAGTAATACTTTTAATTTGATTGTGGGTTTGGTAATCGCCAAGAGAAATATTGTCGATACTAATGTTGTATCCAGAAAAATTATCCATTGGAGGTAATAAATAATAATCCCAAGCAAAGTCTTTATTTTTACCAAGTTCTTCGTAAATTACGCAGAGATTATTGTAAATATTTTTAAAACAGATTCTAAGAGGCATGCCAGTGATATTTTTAGACTCGAAGCCAATTTTAAGCCCAATGTCATGGTTGATGTCTGGAAGCTCGACAAAACTGCCTATATTTTTATTTTCACTTAAATAATCAATTAAGCCATATTGGGATTTATTCCAATCAATTTGATCTGAGTTTAGAGTGGCTAAATTTTTACCTTGGAGATTATCAATGTCGACAAGGCGTTCTTTTTTGTCAATTGGTTGACGGAAGGGATAATAAATACTATTTTTGTTTGGATCAGTAAAATAATCATTGGTGTCAAAATAAGCTTGGTCGTAAAAATTCCATTGATAACTGGGAGTGATATTGTTATTTAGTTGTTTAATCCTAAAAGGATTAGAGTTGCGATTAATTTGATAAAAATAAAGGTGATCAAAGTTTTTTAATAGGGTAATTTTATTTTCGAGTTCTAATTGTTTTAAAATATTGTTAATCTCGTTTTTAAAGGTGATTTGGTCTTGATTTTTGATGGCGGAAGGGATCGAGGTAACATCCCAAAGAAGATAATTTAGGTTATATTTTTCAATAGTTTTGAAGAATTTTTCGGTGTCTTTGGAATAAAGAGCATAAAATAATTCCCGATAAGCCTCTTCGTTTTGAGTGCTCCAACGGTCGAAATCACGATCAAGAATATTTTGTTTTAATCCAAACCAAATAAAACCTGAACCTTGGTAACCCCAGCTGTAGTACTGCCAACCAGTGAAGTTGTTTAAAGGTAAAGGGAGGACGGTGCCATGAGGGAGAGATTGGGAATATTGCCAGAGTTGAAAATAGGAATCGGGGATTTTGACCTTTAAGAAAGGATGAATTAATTGACCTTTAAAATAAGGAAAACAGAAGACTATTAGAGCAAAAATAAAGATAGAGGAAAAAACGAAATGAAAAATCTTTTTAGAGAAAACAGTAAAGATTAAATTCAAAATGTTTGCTAAATAGATAGCTAAACTAAAGCAAAAAATAATTGATATTTTAGTAAAAATAAACCGAAAAGCCTCTTCTAAGATGGAGATTTTAATGAGCCAATCAAAAATAAAATTGAAAGGGGGAGTGTGATTGGCAAGAAGAATAAAGGGAATAATAAAAGTTGGTGAGAGAGCAATTAAGGTTTTATTTTTTTTGATAAAGGCGGCGATTAAACCAGAAAAGGCAAGAATAAAAATTATATAACCAATTAGTTCTATTTTGGGGTTTAGGTGTTGATCCCAGGTTTCAGTTAGATTTTCAAAGTTATGGCGTTGGTGATTGTAAATTTGCCAATTAAAATAAAAACCTTTAATAAGTGAAACGTCTCTGATATAGCCAGTTCTTCTGTTTTGAAGCCGATATTCTTGGGAATAAAGGCGGTTTACTTTACTATCTTTTGGAATAGAGCTGCTGGTTTTTATAAAATAAAGATTGGGTAGAAGCCAAAAAGAGTTTAGAGTTAGGGTGAGGACAATTAGGGTAATTATCTTTTTAAGACAAGTTAGATTTCGAAATAGAATAAAATAAACGAAGAGAAAAACCAGATAAATGGCAAAAAAAGCGTACCAAAGATGGGCAGCATAGGCTTGGGGAACGGCTAATAAAGTAAAAAGTGAAAAGTTTATCAAGCTTAAAGTAGAAGGTCTTTGAAGATATTTAAGGGTAAAGAGCATAATGAAAGGCAAAAGTGCCCATTGAGTTGGAAACATTTCGAAGGGAACGAGAAATTGTTGAAGAGTGGAAAGATTAAAGATATAAAAAAGGGCCGCAAGAAAAGCGATTAAATTTATAAATTTAGATTTATGTTCTTTAAATAAAAAATTGATTAAAAAATAGACACCTAAGGGACCGATGATAAACATAAGAAATATATAGGCATAACGAAGGGAACTTAGTTTAAAAATGAAACTGGTAAAAAATAAAAAAATGACTCGGGGAAGGTCGGCCATATGAGAGTGACCGGCGACAGCTCCAAGACCTTGTTCTTGGCGCCAAACACCAGAGAATAGGCGAGAAAAATTAAGGGAAAAATTAAATTCTGGATGAATAGTATCCCAACCGGTAAGAAAGGTGTCGGGAGTGTAATTTAAAAAGCAAATTAAGAGGCAGGTTAAAACAAGAATTAAAGGATAAAAATATTTTTTGAAGCGATTCACTAGTTAAATAATACTATATATTTAGGTTAATATATTGTTATATGAAAAAATATTGGTGGTTAATTTTGGGAATGGTTTTTCATTTGATTTTTAATCTGATCTTTTTAAGTTTTAACAAAATGCCTCCAGCTTGGGATCAAGCGGCTCATTTAAAGAATTCAGTGATATGGAATCGGGTTATGTCGGGTGAATTAGACTTAACATTTAAGGAATTGGTTGGTCAATCTTGGGGTTATCCACCTTTGATGATGTTTATTGGTGGTTTATGGTCAATGGTATTTGGATTGGGAGTTTTTCAGATAACTTTTTTAAGCACTTTGTTTTTGATATTGGGAATGTTGGGAGTCTATAAATTATCAAAAGAATTGAATAAAAGTGAAACTGGGGCGGTGTTAGCGGCTTTATTGTTTTCTTTTTTCCCGATTATTTTTGATATTTCGAGAAACTATTTATTGGATTTGCCTTTGACAGTATTTGTGGTTTGGGCAATATGGGCATTGATAAAAGCGCGCTATTTGGCTGATTTTAATAAATATACAGTTTTATTTGTAGGATTATTTATCTTTTCATCGTTGACTAAATTAAATGGGTTTTTATATTTTGGACCGATGTTTGTTTATGTTTTGTATAGGGCTATTAAGGATAGAGAAGTTAAAATTGTTAAAAATTTAATCATAGCCGGGCTGATATTTTTGGTAGGGGTAGGGTGGTGGTATTTTATTAATTTTGGAAATATTAGAGATTATCTTAAGATAGCGGGGGAAGGGGAATCAGTGACTGACCCAATGAATTTATTTAAATTAACAACATGGTTTTATTATTTGAAGTTGTTTTACTCCCAACAAGCAACGGCGGCGACATCTTTGTTATTTTTTGGAGCTTTAATTTTTTGGAAAAAAATAATGGGAGACAATAAAAATAGAGGTTTTATCTTGGTATTTTTAATATTAAGTTATTTGATTTTTACTGTTATTAAAAACAAGGATACTCGATTTACCATGCCTTTGTTGCCGGTGGTAGCGGTAATGATGGGATTAACTTTGGCAAAATTAGGAGATTTTAATAAGATCGTTGGCAAAATAGTCTGTTTTATTTTAGGAATATTTATAATGTTAAGTTATCTTTCAAATTCCTTTGAGTGGCCGATTAAGAAAAATTATTTTTTAAATTTTAAATTACCATTAATAGGTTGGGTGGAAATAATTAACGTTAGTGAAAACCCAGTGAGGAGCTTAAAAACAAAAATTTGGCCACAAAAACAAATTGTTAAAGATATTGATGATGGTTCAAGGGTGATGGTAATAATAAATAAAGAAGAAATAAATGGAAATAATTTAGGTCTATTTGTTGAATTGGCAGATAAGTCGATAACAATGGAATTGGTTCCAATTAGATGGGAGAGTTATGTTGAGATGGAAAATTATCTTAATCAAATGGATTATGTGTTAGTACCGGATAATGATTATGATTTAGCGCCGGTTTATGTAATAAATTTGGAAGCCTTAATTCAGTCTAGAGATTTTATTTTAAGTCAAAGGGATAATTGGCAGCTAATTAATACATACACAGTTTATGATGGTAAAAAATTATTCTTAATGAAGAGATTGTAAAAAGTGAAAGGGCCGGGGTTTGTAAGAAAGATGATCATAAGATCAAAGTTCATACAAACCTACCGGCCTTTAATATGTTAGCTTTTGACTAACGGTTAGTTGTTATTTTTTGATGGCGGGAACGGTTTCGGCTCTGATTAATCTAAATTGACCATCTGCGATCATGTCGACGGTGACAACTGTTACCGTGGCGGCATTTTCTTTGAGATCAGTTTGACCAATAAAGCCTTTTTCGGGAATGCCTAAGCCGAGTCGAGTGAGATAGTGATTAACAAGCCTACGTTCGGTTTCAATAATTGGTTTGTTTTCACCATCCCAAATTCTGCCCCAACCTTGGAAGCCAGCGAGACAATAGACTGAGTCACCTGGGAATCTGAAAACTTTGTCGGTTCGATTGATAATAAGGACAATACATCCTCTACCAAGTTCACCTTCAACTTGTCCGATTCCGGGGATTTGAATGCACAGACCAGTATGAATCATCCAGCTATAAATCGGGACTTGAGGTCCAGACAAGTGGTGATAATACTGATTGTAATCATTCGTTCCGTCAGTGTATCCAGCTAGAGGTCCAAAACCATCTCTTTTTTCATTGAGATATTTTTCGAAATCTCCAGTTAGTTTTGATGTTTCGCCTTTGTCCAACTTCTCAGCAACAAGATCACTTAGAATTAAGTTTTTATCGGGGGTAAACCCAATAACTTGACTGAAATCCATAGTTATTTCTTTGTTATTTGAATCATGGAGGACATATTTACCATCAGTTGAAGCAATGATGCTTGATACATCAGGTAAAAATTCATACTTAGAATTGGTGATGTCTGCTGTTGTTTCGGCGGTTGTTTCGGCAGTTGTAGTTGTGGTTGTTTCGGCGGTTGTAGCTGCGGTTGTAGCTTCAGTTGTAGCTGCTGTTGTTTCGGCGGTTGTAGGAGTGGGCTGATATAGTAATTGTTCATTCAAATTCATACCAAGATCGATGAAGGCAATGGTAAGAATCGGCAGAATGAAAAGAATGAGACCAGTCCAACCTAGAGCACGATGACTGTATTTAGCACCTTTCTGGAATTTGTCATTGGAGACAATTCCTTTCAAGATGCCGAAGATTCCGCTGAGGATCATGGCGATGGCTCCGATAATGCAGACCAGTGCCCAACTACCCAAAAGGATAGGAAGGGAGATGAGACTGAAAACCAGAGCGGCGATGCCGAGGATGATGACTAGGATAGAGAACCAGATGTTTTTGAACGTTTTCATAT
Source organism: Candidatus Shapirobacteria bacterium (assembly GCA_028709405.1). GTDB lineage: Bacteria > Patescibacteriota > Microgenomatia > UBA12405 > UBA12405 > WARW01. The sequence goes on along the minus strand of JAQVXB010000002.1, from coordinate 3,897 downwards.
TAATTCCTCCTAATAATTCTTTGAGACTTTTTCTTTTCGGAGCAACTGCGGATGCAGTGCTTACTTGTTGTTTTTTCCATTCTGAAAATTCTTGTTTGTCATATGGAGAACCACAAATCCAGCAATTTTTAACTGCGGGATCGTAAGTTCCTCCTTTGCCGGGATGATTAGGATCTTTAAATCCTGGTTGTTTACCCGGGCAATCTGGATTTAGACATTCCTTGTGATATCCTTTCTTGATACCCATAACAGTCTTCCTTTCTAATTTGGTTAGCAAGTTGGAAAGTATTTTCTTTCTTTAAAAGTAGACTTATATAAATATTTTCTTTCTTTTAAAGTAGACTTATACAATCTTGTCACTAACTTTCTTTACCTATATATTCAAAAATGGGTAAACCCATTTGTTTTTTTAAGTAATATGTACCATACTGGGCACAAGATTTGAGCCCAAAATGGCACATATTATTAACTATAGGAAAGATTTCGCAGACTTTTTAAATAACAACTAATTTTTAAGGTACTGCGTGGAGGGGAAGTAAGCGCAAATGCCTGCTTTCACTAAACGCTAGTTAATAATCTTGATGATTATTATTCGTGGAGTGTATCATTAAATGTCAACTTTGTCAAGGTTATAGGATAGTTTTTATTAAAAAAGCCGCTAATGGCGGCTTTTAAATTTAAGTGTTCAAAGGAGAAACGGGGTGCGAAACTCTAGAGGAGCCACACTCCAAATCTCTCCTTTGAACAATTTATTAGATTTTTAAAGTAAAAGAATTAATATGAATTAACTCTATATGTGTATTATACTGTTATTATAGGCCTGTGTCAATAGGTAAATTAAAGCTAAATTGTACTTTTAAATGACATAAATAGATTAGTTATAGGTGTTTTGTAATTTCTATAAAAATACTCATGGATATGTATTGAGTTTGGAATAAACCCACATAATTAATTTTTTATAATCGGTGAAATCTTCGTATCAGGTTCAAGAACATAAAAAATTGCAATTTCAAATTTGATCTATTTATTGGGGTTAATTTATTTTTTAAGGAAACGCAACAAATCGTTTTTGAGGTTGGGGTCTTGAAGGGCGAGGATAATGTTAGCTTGAAGCCAGCGAAGTGGGTCGCCGGTGGTCATCCAGTCTTCATCTTTATCGAAGCTTTCGGTTAAAACAATGTCAGTTTTAGCTAAAGTGTTACTAGCATCAGAAAACCAAAGTTCGCCATCTCGGGAGAGGCCCTGTTGTTCTAAAATAGCAAAAACTTTTGAGGTAACTACAAAGCGGCCGCCTTGGGCAAAAGTGGATGGAGCAAGGTCTGGCGGAAGTTTTTCAAGCATGGCGGAGAGTCGATTTGGATATTTAGGATCATCAATATATTGAGCAGCACCATAGCGGGAGATTTCTTGTGGACCAACATCTTTGACAGCAATGACTTCAGTCGCTTGATATTTTTCAAAAGTATTAATCATTTTGGATAAAAATTGACCAGGGGTAGGTTCAACTGTGAGGTCGTCGCCGTACATGTAGACAAATGAATCGGAGCCGACAAATTCTTTGGCGGCTAGAAGTGGGGAGCCAGTGCCATATGGTAGATTTTCTGGTTGGGTGATAAAAGTGAGCTTGGCTTTGGATAAAATCGATTTTAGACTGTCTAGATACTCAATTTTATTGTTTTCAATCAAATATTTTTCTAAAGTTTCGTCTGGTGAAAAATAATTTTGAATTTTGGTTTCGCCGGAGCGGATAATGATGGCAATATCAGAGATACCAGCACCAATAGCTTCTTCGATTAAATATTGAATATTTGGTTTGGAAAGGATGGGGACGAGTTCTTTTGGATAGCCTTTAACAACTGGCAAGAAACGGGTGCCTCGGCCAGCGGCGGCAATGATAGCTTTTTTAATCATAATTTATTTTTTTGCTTGATTATATTTTTGCCGTGCTCACGCCCTTCGGCATTGCACTTTGGATGATTGCGCGCGGAAAAATATAATTTGTGCAAAATTAGTTATTTTAAAGTGTTAATAAATTGAGTTAAATCGTCTTTAAATTTGGGGTCTTGAAGAGCGACGGTGATATTGGCTTGAAGCCAACGAAGTGGGTCGCCGGTAGTAAGCCAATCTTCTTCACCTTCGAAGGCTTGAGTTAAAACAACATCATTTTTAGCCATGTTATTTTGAGCATCGGCTAGCCAGAGTTCATTGCCTAATCCAGTTGATTGGTTTTCAAGAATATTGATGACTTTATTAGAGAGAATAAAACGACCACCTTGGCCAAAAGTTGATGGAGCTTGATCAGCTGGAAGTTTTTCTAGCATGGCGGAAATACGATGAGGATATTTTGGATCTTCAACGTATTGAGCTGAGCCGTAGCGAGAGATTTCTTCTTTGCCGACATCTTTAACGGCAATAACGGAGGCGGGTTGATATTGGTTAAAAGTAGTGATCATTTTGGATAAAAATTGGCCAGGAATAGGTTCAACCGTTAGATCGTCACCAAACATATAAACAAAATTATCGGAAGAGATAAATTCTTTGGCGGCTAAAATAGGGGAGCCATTGCCATAAGGAAGATTGGCAGGTTGAGGTATAAAAGTTAATTTAGCTTTGGACCAGATAGTTTTTAAACTGTCGAGATATTCAAGTTTATTATTTTGAGTTAAATAAGTTTCTAAATCTGGATCGGGAGAGAAATATTTTTCGATGGAATTTTCACCAAGACGATGAACAATGGCAATTTCGGTGATACTAGCACCAATGGCTTCTTCGATTAAATATTGGATATTTGGTTTAGAAAGGATGGGAACGAGTTCTTTTGGATAAGATTTAACAACAGGAAGGAAACGGGTGCCTCGGCCAGCGGCGGCAATGACGGCCTTAGTGATTTGAGTCATATTAAAAATATAATAACACAATGATTAGATGGCAGGTCCATGAGGATTCGAACCTCAAATAGCAGTTTTGGAGACTGCGGTGATAACCATTTCACTATGGACCTAAATGTTAAAGTGGTGGACCCAAGGGGACTCGAACCCCTGACCTTCCCCATGCCATGGGGACGCGCTACCAACTACGCTATGGGCCCTAAAAAGGATTAGTTATTTTATCAAATTTATGATAAATTGGTTCAAATGATAATAATTGGAATTACAGGAACCAATGGAGCTGGAAAGGGGACAATTGTTGAGTATTTAGTTAAAAACAAAGGTTTTGAACATTTTTCAGCCAGAGCTTTTATTGTGGAAGAAATTGAAAGAAGAGGATTGGAAAATAATCGAGATAATATGGTAATGGTAGCTAATGATTTGAGAGCGAAAAATAGCCCGAGTTTTGTGGCTGATGAGCTGTTTAAAAGAGCCTTAGAATCTAGACAAAATTGTGTTATTGAGAGTTTGAGGACACTGGGAGAAATTGAATCTTTAAAGAAAAAAGGTAAGTTTGTTTTATTGGCTGTTGATGCAGAACCAAGACTTAGATATCAACGAGTGGTTCAAAGATTAACTAGTACGGATAATATTACTTTTGAAGAATTTTTAAGCCAAGAAGAGAGAGAAATGACTTCTAATGATCCAAATAAACAAAATTTAAAAAAATGTATTGAGTCGGCTGATTTTTTGGTTAAAAATGAAGAAACAATTGAACAATTAAATTTAAAAATAGAAGAAATTTTAAAAATTATTGAAATTTAAAATGAAAAAACAAAATTCAATAAATGAATCAAAACATGTCAGGCCGAGTCGGGATGAATATTTTATGGAAGTAATGGAAGCAATTTCTAAACGAGCAATTTGTGATAGGGGAACAAGTGGTTGTGTAATTGTTAGAGACAAACAAATTTTAGTAACTGGATATGTTCGTTCACAAATCGGTTTGGATCATTGTGATGAAGTAGGT
>JAQVXB010000037.1 GCA_028709405.1 Candidatus Shapirobacteria bacterium | reverse complement strand
GAACGAGGAATCATCTTTTCGGGATGTTGATAAGGGCCATAGTTATTGGAACAGTTACTAATTGTGACCGGTAAACCAAAAGTTTTATAGAAAGATCGGACTAAATGGTCGGAAGAAGCCTTGGAGGCAGAATAAGGGCTAGAAGGATCGTAAGGAGTAGATTCACTGAATTGATCAGTGGAATCAAGCTCGATAGTGCCAAAAACTTCGTCGGTGGAAATGTGATGAAAGCGCTTGTTTCCATGTTTTTTGGCAGCTATTAAAAGATTATAGGTACCTAAAACATTAGTACGAACAAAAAGAGAAGGATCATCGATAGAACGATCAACATGGGATTCGGCGGCAAAATGGACAATAGTATCAACTTGAGAAACTAATTCGTCAACTACTTTTTCATCTAGGATATCACCTTGGACAAATTTATAATTAGGATTATTGTCGAATTCAACGAGATTTCGAGGATTGGCAGCATAAGTCATCTTGTCGAGATTAATAATGGAATCTTGGGGGTGATTTTTAAACCAATGCTTAATAAAATTTGAACCAATGAAACCGCAACCACCAGTGATTAAAATTTTCATAGTAAGTTTATTTTAACAAAAATCCCCCGTTTTGGCGAGGGATTTTATATTTATCTTATAAATTATTCTTCTTCAGTTTCGGTTGGAGTGGCAGTTTTAAGAGAACTCAAGTCAGTACCGATGGTAAAAACAGCGTCATAAGTAGAAGTACTAGTTAAATCTTCAGTGTAAGTAGCTGGGAAATCGGTGGCTAATTTTGATTCAAAATAAGCAGAAATACTGGCTGATTTAACCTGAACTGAGTTTTCAGTAGCGGTGGTTTTAGCATTGCCAACAGCGACACTTTCAAAACCAAGATCGGTTAATTTAGTTTTAAGGGTAGCGGCTTGACCATTGATATCAGTGGCATTTAAAACTTGGATCTTAATGGTTTTACTAATTTCGGCAGTAGTTGGAGTTGGGGTTGGAATTTCAGTTGGAGTTAAATTTTGAGACACTTGATCCATATCTGAAGGATTTTCTATTTCACTAACATTACGATTTAGAATAAACCAAATTATGACTGAAGCTAGAGCAGCTGTAAAAATAAAAACTGCAATTATGGGGAGGATGTTCTTTTTTTTGTTTTCCATATTTTTTGGAGATGAACTAATATTGGTTGATGACCCTATTATATCAGTATTATGGGTGATAGAGGTAGATATTTCACCTAAAACTGGTAAAGGCAGATTGGAAGCTTTGGAGAGACTTTGGGCAATTTGTGATTCATTGTAAATAGTTTTATCCATTTCAGTGGTGGTTATTATGTCTAAATCATGACCTTCAGGTATATATATTTTTTTGGTAATACTGGAAAAATAGAAGTTAGAATAATTAACTATTTTTTGAATATCAAGGCTTGGTCCTTTAAGATTGATGGTTAAATAAACTGAATTATTTTTAGAAAGCAAGAGGGTATATTCTTGATCGTTTAGAGGATAAATTAAAAAAAACTCCTGTTTATAGATTGAGGAAATAGAGTTGGAAATAGCGGTAGAAACTGAGGTTGTTTGACTAATTTTGACACCAATTATATTTAGATTTTCTTTAAGTTGATCTAATTTGGGTTTATCGTAGATAAAAGATTGAATAATAGTTTTATCATTTACTTGAGTTATTTTATAATCAAGTGCATTTGGATCAATTTTGAAATTAACTAGGCCAGCAGCAAGACCTATAACTTCTTTTTTGTCAATGGTGTCTATTTTGGTATCGTAGGTAAAAGATTTAGTAAAAACAATATCATCGGGAATTAAAACAGAGACTGAATCAAATTTATTTTGTTTAAAATATAGGTTAAGAGGTTCTAAATCCTTATCACTACATTTTTGCCAAAGATTGATATCAAAAGTTAGGGTATTATTTTCTTTGCGGTCAATATAAAGATCAACTGCCTTTGCTTTTGGCCACAAAATAAGTTTTGGTTTGGAAAATAATGACATCAAGTTAGTTTACCAACTTCATCGAGTTTATCAAGTTTTAAAGTAAAAGCTAATAAAATTACCAACGAAGATGGGCAAAGGCCTTATTGGCATCGGCCATTCTTTCTATTTCCATTCTTTTGTTAACAGCAGATCCTTCATTATTGATGGCAGATAAAAGTTCAGCCGCTAGTTTTTCAGCAAAAGAGTGATATTGTTTATTGGTTTTAGCCCGAGCGGCAGTAATCAACCAACGAAGAGCTAGAGAGTTTTGACGATTACCGCGAACTGGAGTCGGGACTTGATAAACAGCTCCGCCAATTCGACGAGGTCTAACTTCGATTTTTGGTCGAATATTTTCTAAGGCTCGATCTAAAACTTCAACAACATCTTCTTTAGGAAATTCTTTTTTGAGTAAATCGAGAGCATCATAAACTTGTTTTTCAGCGGCAGTTTTTTTGCCATCTTTTAAGCAAGCATTAATTATTTTAGTGATAGTGATGTTGCCATAGATAGTATCTGGAAGTACTTCTCTGGTTTTATTTATTCCTTTTCTAGACATAGGTTTTAGTTTAAAGTTAAAAGTTTATAAAGTAATAATTATTAGGCGGTTTTAGCGGTGGCTTTTTTAGCCCCGTATTTACTACGAGACTGTTGACGACCAACAACAGCACCAGAATCATATTTACCACGAATAACATGATAACGAACACCTGGTAAATCTCTGACTCTACCACCTCTAATACTGACAATGCTGTGTTCAGCTAAATTGTGACCAATACCAGGAATATAAGCAGTAACCGAAGAATGGTTACTTAATTTTATTTTGGCGATTTTTCTCAAAGCTGAATGAGGTTTTTTTGGAGTCATAGTTTTGACCACAGTAACTACCCCTTTTTTGATTGGATTAATAGTAGATATGGGTCGATTAGTAATAGTATTAAAACTATTACGAAGAGCAACGGTCTTTAATTTCTGAGTTCTCTTTTTTCGACCACTTTTTATTAGTTGATTAAATGTTGGCATATTTATTTTTGATTTTTACTGACGGGGATTAGACGTCCGATAATAACATTTTCCTTGAGACCAATCAAGCCATCGACTTCAGCAAGTAAGGAAGCTTCGGTCAAAACACTGGTGGTTTGTTGGAAGGATGCAGCAGATAACCAAGAACCAGTAGTCAAAGCTGATTGAATTAATCCTAATAAAACTTTTTTACCAACAGCTGGTTTACCGTTGTTGTTGGCTTTGGCTTTGTCATTAGCAGCATGGAAAACAGCGGCAGTAACAATTTGACCATAAAGGAAGGTGGTATCACCTGGATCTTCAATCTTGATTTTGTCGCTCATTTCTTTAACCATAACCTCTAAGTGTTTATCATGAATACCAATTCCTTGAGATTCATAAACACCTTGGATACTGTTGATCAAGTATCTTTGAGCACTTTCGATTCCCTTAACATCCATGATTTCTCGAACATCGAGAGATCCAGAGCAAAATTGAGTGCCTTGAGCAACTAGGTCACCATCAGCAACTAAAAGAGTAACATTTGAAGGTAAAATGTAAGTAATGGTTTTGGCATTATTATTATCATCTTTGCCAACAAGTTTAATTTCGTAACCATCAACATTTTCTTTGACTTTTACTTTGCCACTGATTTCGGCTAGAGGTGAAGGAAGCTTTGGAGTTCTAATTTCAAATAACTCCTGAACACGAGGTAAACCTTGAGTAACGTCAACACCAACGACACCACCAGTATGTTTGGTTCGAAGAGTTAACTGAGTACCTGGTTCGCCAATTGATTGAGCAGCGATAACACCAACTGGAACACCAATTTGGACCATTCTTCTAGTAGAAAGATCCCAACCATAACACTTCTGACATAAACCGGTTTCAGCATTACAGGTAAGAGGAGAACGGATATTAACAGTACAGATTTCGTGCTTTTCAATTAAAGCAACTTCTTCGTTATTTAATAAAGTTCCCTTTTCAATTAAAACTTTTTTAGTCTTAGGATCAATAATGTCGGTAGCTAAAACTCGACCTAAAATACGACGAGTGAAATATCTCTCTCGATTTTTTTCATTGGCATCGATGGTAATAAATTTGTCAGTGTGACAATCATCGGTTTTAATAATAGAGATATGAGCGGCATCAACTAATCTTCTGGTTAAATAACCAGCGTCAGCAGTTTTTAAAGCTGTATCAGCAAGACCTTTTCTAGTACCTCTGGCACCAGTAACATATTCAAAAACAGAAAGACCTTCTCGGAAATTGGATTTAGTAGGCAGCTGAACGATTTTTCCAGTTGGATCAACCATTAAACCTCTCATACCTGAAAGTTGTTTAATTTGGTCTTTGGAAGCACGTTTAATACCTGCAGCAGAGATAATACGAATTGGAGAATCAATATCAAGAGTAGCCCAAGTTTTTTCAGCAATTTCTTCGGTTTTTTCCATCCAAACAGATTGTGAAAGACGTTTCTTTTCATCATTACTGATTAGGCCATTTTTATAATTCTCTTCGATTTCGGCAACTTGACTATTAGCTTGGTGGATAAGATCTTCTTTCTCTTTTAAATTTCCACAGTCAGCCATGGATAAAGAAATACCAGAAAGAGTAAAGCCGGCAAAACCAATATCTTTTAGAGAATCGATTAATCTGACGGTTTTAATACGACCAGCAATTTCTAATGATTTAACAATTAAATCATTAACAGATTTAGAACCCGCCATGGCTTCATTTAAGAACGGGAATTCAGCAGGAAGAATTTTATTGAACCAAATGCGACCATAGGTAGTTTTGGTTAAAACCCCGTTTAATTTGACGACAATTAATTCTCTTAAGCCAATTTTTTTGGATTCATAGGCTAATTCAACTTCAGATTCATCAGCAAAAATTGATAAGCCTTCAAAACTTTCGGTAGTTTCTTTTTCTAAATCTTCTGAACGGACAGAGGTTATGTAATAACAACCAACGGCCATTTCTTGGGTGGGAACAGAAACTGGATTACCATCAGCAGGTTTTAATAAATTATGAGAGGGCAACATTAATCTTTTAGCTTCTCTTTGGGAAGCGTCAGAAAGTGGTAAATGAACACCCATTTGATCTCCGTCAAAATCAGCATTGAAAGCTTTACAAACACAAGGATGTAATCTGATGGCCAAACCGTCAACTAAAGTTGGTCGGAAAGCTTGAATCGAAAGTTTATGTAAAGTTGGAGCTCGGTTTAATAAGACATAGGTCTTTTTAGTAACTTCTTCCAAGATATCATAAACCTCGTTGATTCGGTGATCAATTAAATTTTTAGCACTTTTAATGTTAGGAGCAATACCAGTAGACATAAGTTCACGAAGAACAAAAGGTCGGTACATTTCAAGAGCAATTTCCTTTG
>JAQVXB010000036.1 GCA_028709405.1 Candidatus Shapirobacteria bacterium | reverse complement strand
GGAAATATTTTTTAATTAATTTTATAAATTTTTCTCTGATTATTGGATTTAATATCTCAGTGCTAGGATTTGATTCTGGTCTAATATTGGCGACAGCAGAGCATTCTATAATTTTAGAAATTAAATCAATCCCTCCACCCCAAATATTTTTCTGGAGCGAACCAGAATTAATCAATATTTTTTCAATATCGGCATGAAGGCGAGAGCCTCCATATAAAATACCTTTATCAACGTCAGCAACCAGTTTAATATATTCGCCAAATTCTTCTTTTAATTTTTCTAATTCTTCAGAGGTGGGAGAATTATCAATTCTTAATATTGCCATTTAATTATTATAGCCTAAAACTACTCTTCTTTCCTCATTGAAGGGAATAAAATGACGTCTTTAATAGTAGGAGAATCGGTGATTAATTGGACAAATCGATCAACACCCATACCCCAACCAGCGGTTGGTGGCATGCCATATTCAAGAGCCCTAATATAATCAGCATCAAATTGAGAAGCAATTTCAGAGCCTTGATCGGTTAATTTTTGTTCATCGTTCCAACGAGCGGCTTGATCTTCTGGATCATTTAATTCGTTGTATGCTTTTAAAAATTCGGTACCACAAGCAAGTAATTGGAAAGAAGCAATTTTAGTTGGATCATCAATTTTTCGTTTAGCCAAAGCAATCATTTCTGATGGATAATCCATAATAAAAGTGGGTTCAATAATGTCTGGACGGACGTATTCTTTATACAAAGCATCGAAACAAGCACCGAGACCATAAACACCTTTAAAATCCAATTTTAAATTTCCAATTTCCAATGCCTTTTTAAAATCTTCTTCTGTTTTAATTTTATCGATATCAATTTTAGTTTTATCTAAAATAGCATCTTTAAAAGTTAATCTTTTGATTGGTTTAGAAAAATCTAATTCATTTCCTTGGAAAGAAATTTTTAAAGTTTCTTTGGTTTTCATCAATAGATGTTTAATTAACTCCTCAGTGAATTCCATTAAAACTTCATAATCAACATAAGCCCAATAAAATTCAATTTGAGTGAATTCAGGATTATGAAAACGAGAAACACCTTCGTTTCGGAAATCACGACTGACTTCATAAACTTTCTCGAAACCACCAACAATAAGGCGTTTTAAATATAATTCATCAGAAATACGAAGATACATGTCCATGTCTAGTTCATTGTGATGAGTAACAAAAGGTTTGGCGGCGGCACCGCCATAAACTGGCTGGAGAACTGGAGTTTCAACTTCCATGAAACCGTGATCATCAAGAAAACGACGCATTTCGGATAAAATTTTAGTTCTAGTTTCAAAAACCTGACGAGATTCGGGATTGACAATTAAATCGACATAACGCTGACGATAAGCAATTTCAACGTCTTTTAATCCATGGAACTTTTCGGGTAAAGGTCGGATGTTTTTGGCTAAAATTTGAAATTCTTCAACATCGATAGTAATTTCACCTGCTTGAGTTTTAAAAATTTTTCCAGAGATGGAAACAATATCGCCTAAATCCAAAAGTTTAGTATTGGCCATTTTGTCGGCCAAAGTTTTTTCCTGAAAAAATAGCTGGATTTTGCCAGCTCTGTCTTGAAGATCGGCAAACATGATTTTTCCATGACCGCGAAGAGACATGATTCGACCGGCAACCAAAACCGACTGGTCCATTTTTTCTTTGGCTTCAAGTGTAGTTAATTTATCTTTTAGGTTTGGTTGAGGATAAATAGTTGAAGAAAGACTTTTTAATTTGGCAATTTTTTCCTGTCTTTGTCGTTTAAGTTCGTTGGTTTTTGGATCGAGCATAAGTAATTTTACTACATTAGTGGATCGAAACAATTTTGTAGGTTATTTTACCGGCTGGAGCGCTAACTTCAACTAAATCGTCAATTTTTTTACCTATTAGAGCTACTCCTAGAGGTGATTGGTCAGAAATTTTATTGGCTAGAGGATCGGCTTCGAGATGACTAACAATATTAAATTCTTTAGTTAAATTACCAGTAACTTTGATCTTAACTCGACAACCAACTTCAACTTGATCACGAGAACATTCTCCACTAATTATTTTGACATCTTCTAGGGCAGTTTCCAAATTATCAATTTTATCGTTAACAACCTCTAATTCTTCTTTTAATTGGGTAGCTAAACCATCTTCACCAGATTCATCTGGTTGAGCGACATCTTCGATTTGAGTGATCAGATGTTCCTGTTTCTTTTTAAGATCACTTAATTGTTCTACAAGGCTAGAATAGCCATCTTGGGTCAATAAGTTTTTATGACTCATTTTGTAATGTTTAAAAAATAAATCCCCTGTTTCGGTTCAGGGGTTTTGCTATATTGGAGTATATGTTAGAGTAAATACTTTTCTTTGTCAAATGTTTAAGGGTACAATAGATTATGTTGGATTTTTTCAGATTGGTTCCAAAGAAAAGAGTGGTTAAAATTAGGTCTAGAAATGGAATAATTTTTCATAATCCGCCTGGCAATAAGAAATATATCTTTTATATTGGAACTACTATTTTTTTGGTGGCGATTGTTTATTTATTGTACTTATACTGGCCATTAGGTAGATCAATTATTACTTATAATAATATTCAAAAAAATGAAGGTAGCCAGATGGATAAAATAAAGGAAGAGATCATAAAAGAAAAAACTGAGGAAAAAAGAATCGTAAAAGAAGAATTTTCAATAAGAATTCCGAGAATTGGGGCAGAGTCGGAAATTAAAAAAAATGTGTCTCCTTACGATAAAAAAGAATATTTACCTGTGTTAGAACAAGATATAATAGCCCACGCAAGAGACACTTCTTTGCCAGGAGAAAATGAAAAAGCAATGTATTTATTTGCTCACTCGACTAGACAAGGAATACAAATGGTGAGAAATAATTCGGTTTTTTATTTACTTGGAGAGATGAAAAATGATGATCCAATTTTTATCACCTACAATGAGAAACTTTATATATATAAAGTTTTTGATCAAAAAGTGGTTGGATCTAGTGAGGTTGAATACTTAAATTATAAACAGGAGGGAAAAGAAGTATTAATATTGCAAACATGTTGGCCACTGGGAACAGATTGGAAAAGATTATTAATTTTTGCCGAAAGGATTTAATTTTTTGTTATAATTAGTCTTGTTATGCCAATTGACCTATCTTTAACTCAGAACTGTTGGGCTGATCTAGAAAGGCATATTGATGAAAGCGAGTTTAATAAGGATTTGATTAAGAGATGTTACGATTTTGCTAATAAAGCTCATATAAACCAAAAAAGAGATTCTGGAGATCCTTATATAACCCACCCAGCTTGGATTGCAAAAGTAGCATTGCAACTTCACATAGGAGAAGAGGCAGTATTAGCAGCTTTGCTTCATGATTGTGTGGAAGATACAAAGGTAACTATTGATCAGATAGCAGAACAGTTTGGTGACGAGGTGGCTTTGTTAGTTTCCGGTTTAACTGAAGTAGCTAAAAAAACTAAAGGGATAGAGGTTAATCAACTTAATATTGAACTTTTTAGAAAATTTTTATTTTCTTCAGTAGATGATGTTAGAGTTTTAATTCTAAGATTAATTGATAAATTACATAATGGTTTAACCATTAAATATATTTCACCGGAAAGACAGCTTAGATATGGTAAAAATATTTTGAGGGTTTACGGGCCGGTAGCAGAATATGTAGGATTACACTTCTTTAAAAAAATGGTCGAGGATATTGCTTTTAAAATTGTTTATCCAGAAGAAGCTGAGGAATTGAGAAAAATGTTTGAAGATAATCGTAAAAATGAAATTAAAGCCTTGGCTTTGGTAAATAAAGAGTTAGTTGAGTTATTAAAAATAAATAATATAAATGGAGCAGTAGTAGAAGGAAGAATAAAAAGTCTTTATAGTACTTTTTTAAAAATTCAAAAGAAAGGAAAAGATAGAATAAAAGATAGGGTGGCTTTAAGAATTTTGACCGAAAATGTGGCTGATTGTTATACAATTTTGGGTTTATTGCATGCTAAGTATAAATATTTAGAAGATGAATTTGTGGATTATATTGCTAATCCAAAACCAAATGGTTATAGGTCAATTCAAACTACAGTTAATTGGAAGGAAAAATTAACTGTGGAAATTCAAATAAAAACTAAAGAAATGCATGAATTTAACGAATTCGGTCCAGCTTCACATATAGCTTATAAACTGGGAAAAGAATCAGTCGAAAATGGCCGAGGAATGGAATGGGTTAAAGATTTGGTTAAATGGCAGAAAAACGAAAAAGATATTAATAATTATAGATTAAGAGTTTTGACTAATTATATTTACGTCTTTACTCCAAAGGGTGACACAATTCAATTGTCTTCAAAAAGTACGGGGTTAGATTTTGCGTATAGAATACATACTGAAGTCGGCGATCATTGTAATGGGGTAAAAATAAACGGAAAAATGGCTAAAATTGATACACAACTAAAAACTGGAGATGTAGTAGAAGTTTTAATGAACAAAAAATTAAATGTTAATAAAAATTGGCTGGAAATTGCTAAAACTCAATGGGCAAGGGAACATATTAGAAAAGTGACTAAAATTGACGAAAGTGAAGAAATTTGATATAATTATATTATAGGTTATAATAATATATAAAATATGAAAGAAAGTAATGTTTATCCAGATCAAATCTCGATTAGAGAATATGGATTAGCCAAAGCTCAGGAACAAGAAGTAAAAAAGGCGGTTAGAGGAGAAATGCCCCCAATGTGTTTTCGTGACGGAATTGTAGCCAAAGATTGTAAGGCTTTTATTAAAATAGAAACACTTGATTTGGTAAAAGAAAGAATTAAGGAAAAAATTGTTAATAGTGATAATCTTTTAAAATTAAAAGATGAAGATTTGGTAAATAAATTGCTTTTTGTTGGGGCTTATAGCAACGTTTATTTTGATAAATTTTCATCTGGTAAATTAGGAAAGGATAATATAATTGCTTTACCTATTAGAACAATCGATGTGTCAGAAATACCGTTGGATACGGTGGCATGTATTTATTTAGGAAATTTAACAGGGGATTCTAAAAAGGATAAAAGAAAATCAACTCATTTAATTAATAAATCAATCCCCCATCCATTAACCATGTTAGTTGGAAATCAACTTTTTATTAAACCAAAAGATTTTGTTAGTGGAAGAATTTCAAATATTTACAATAAAAATTCTTTTAGCCATAAATAATTAGAAAAGACTTTTTTTAATTAATTTTTGACGATAACGATTGGCAAAGCGATGGGCTTCATCACGAATATTTTGAAGAAGATGAAGAGATGGTGAGTTTTTAGGTAAATTAATTTCAACCCAATTAGTGCCGGTTTGAATAATAATTGTTTCTTGTTTTTTGGCTAGGCCAATAATTGGCAAGTGACAGACAGAACTGACAGCAGATACTTGAGGTTTGCCACCATCGACTAGAATAAAGTCTGGTAAGGTCCATTCTGGATGTTTTAGACGGCGATAGATTATTTCTTTGATCATAAATTGATCATCAGGAGTAATTTTGGAATAAATTTTAAATTGACGAAATTCATTTTTATTAATAATCCCCTGTT
>JAQVXB010000035.1 GCA_028709405.1 Candidatus Shapirobacteria bacterium | reverse complement strand
TAGATCCCATTCTCAACGAATATCTTGGCATTCTAACTTTTTTTAAAAAACACAAAAAACATTGGCAATACCAAATTGCCAGGCAATTAATTAAATTTAATGCTCTCAGCCGCAGTGTTATATACTCTATTAGAGGCAATTCCAAAACTGCCTCCATTTATCTCCAAACATGTTCAAAAATATAAATATTTTTCGACCCATCATTGCCATTCTAATTCTTTTTATTCCTCTCTATCCTAAATTTCCTCTCTTAACTGTCCCTGGAACTTATGTTGCCATTCGCTTAGACGACATCATCATCGCTCTATCGGTTTTAATCTGGCTTATTTATCAAATAATTCACAAATTACCAGTCTTTAAATTAAAAATTACTAAATTATTTTTAGTTTATTTTTTAGCCATCATTGCTAGTTTTGTCACCGCTTTTTTAATTTATCAAACCGAAGCAACCAACATCTTATTACTTCATCTTTTCCGTCGTTTTCAATATATTTCTCTCTTTTTTATTGCCATTAATAGTATTAAAAAAATTAATGATTATCGCTTCAGTTATCTTTTTATTTTATTAGCCACTGCTTTTGTCAGTCTCTATGGTTATGGCCAAAAATATTTTAAGTTTCCAGTAATCTCCACCATGAATTCAGAATTTTCCAAAGGTCAATTACTTCAAATGGATGTCTGGACTCGAATTAATTCTACCTTTGCTGGTCATTATGATTTAGCCGCTTTTTTAAGTGTCACTCTAATTATTATTGGGGTCGTTTTTATCATCAACAAAAATATTTGGGTTAAACTGGCCAGTCTACTAGTCTGGGTTGCCGCTTATCCCATTTTTACCTTTACTGCTTCCCGTGTTTCAACTTTTGCTTTTTTAGGGGGCATTTGTCTTACTCTTTTTATCCTAAAAAAATATTTTTGGATTCCTCTTTTTATTATTCTGGTCGGCTTAAGCATCTTTAATTCCAAAGATTTAAATCAAAGATTATTAGCCACCATTCCAGCCTTAATAAACCAAATTAATATTAGTAAAGACATTAATCCAACTATTACTCCCACTCCAACCCTAATCCCAACTATCACCCCAAGTCCAATTCCAATTGTTGCTCAAGTTAAACCAAAACCAATTTCTAAAAAAACAACTCCCACTCCCACCATAATTCGTTATCAACCAATAAATGATTATCCTACTGTTGACGCTGATGCTGGTGTTGCCAGATCAGGTGAAATTCGTTTTAATGTCGAATGGCCCCGAGCCATAAATGCTTACAAAAAAAATATTATCACTGGTACTGGTCTCGGTTCTATTACTCTAGCTACCGACAATGATTATCTTAGATCTCTAGGCGAAAGTGGTCTTTTTGGTTTTATTTCTTTTTCCATCATAATTTTATTCTTTATAATCAAAACCTTTCCTTTACTTTTCAAAAAAAATAAAAATAAACAAGATTTTTATTCCATTATCTTCTTTGGCTGTCTTTTAACCACTCTAGCTAATGCTGTTTTTATTGATGTCTTTGAAGCCTCTAAAACCGCCTATCTTTTCTGGATTATGATGGGTCTTTATTATCAAAGTTTAAATCTAAAAGAAAAAAATAGATTATAATTTCTAAGAAATATGAATCAAAAAAGAAAAATTCTCATGATTATCCCTTATATTCCTCGTCTATCTCAATCTGGTGGCCAAAATAGTTCTTTTTACTCTATAAAATATCTATCACCCGACAACGACATTACTCTAATTTGTCTTAGTGCTGATGAAGAAGGTTTAGAAGATGTTAAGCAATATTGTTCTAAGGTTGTTGTTGTCAAACGAGGTAAAACTTGGGATCCCAAAAAAGTTTTACTTACTGGTTTCAGTCAATGTCCATTTTTGGTGGTAAAACATATCAATAAAAATTTTCGCCAAGCCATCCAACAAGAGTTAGATACTAATTCTTTTGATCTCATTCACTGTGATTGTTTTTATCCCATGCCCAATATTCCTGAAACCAAAATTCCCATTGTTTTAGTCGATTTAACTGTCGAATATAATGTTTACAAACATTATGTAGAAACTGTCACTGGTTGGAAAAAACTATTAAAACCTTTTCTTTGGATTGATGTTCTCAAGTTAAAATATTGGGAAACTCATTATTGGAAAAATACCCACACAGTTGTTGCCTTTGCCCAAGAGGATCAAGAACTAATTTCTAAAATCACCGGTCGAAACGATATTAAACTTTTTCAAAATGGAGTTGATAATAAATTCTTTGAATCAAAACCAAAAACACCTAAAAGCAAATTTCCCTCAATTCTCTTTGGTGTATCCAATATGAAATGGATGCAAAATCGTGAATCAGTAGAAATGATTATCAAAGATTCTTGGCCAGCAATTAAAAAAGCTATTCCTGATTGTAAATTATATATTATTGGTCGTCATTCCCCCGATTATTATGGTCATTATCGATCCACCGACATAATTGTTGAAGAAGCTGATTTTGATGGTCAACCCAAAGACCCCATGTATTATTATCAATATTGTTGGGCTCTAATTGCCCCCATGGGCAGTGGTGGTGGCACTCGCAACAAATTTTTAGAAGCCATGGCTTGTCGTTTACCCATTGTCACTACTCCAGAAGGTATGGGTGGTATTAAAATTGAAAATTTCAAACAATCTATAATTTGTGATTATCAAGATGTTGCCAAAAATACCATTGATCTTCTCAAAAATGACAAAAAAAGAAGAATAATGGGAGATGAAGCCAATAAATTAATCAGTAGTAAATATTCTTATCAAAGCAGCGTTAATGGTCTAAACCAGATTTATAAAGAAATTACTAATAAAAAATAAAATGGATTTATCTGTAATAATCTTAAATTACAATTCAGGCGATTATTTAAAAAAATGTCTCGAAAGTATTAATAAGTCAAATATTGGTAATTATCAATATGAAGTTATTGTTGTTGATAATATGTCAACCGATGACAGTATTAAGCTAGCCAAAAAATCAAAAACCTTAAATACTAAATACTTAATCCTAAATACCAATAAAGGTTTTGCTCATGGTAACAATCAAGGTTTAAAAGCTATGAATCCCAAAACTAGATTTGTTTTATTCCTAAATCCCGACACTATTGTTCAAAAAAATACTTTCAAAAACATGATCGAATTTTTTGATAAAAATAAAGATGTTGACGCCGCCACCTGCCAAATAGACCTAGCCCTTACTGGCAAAATGCAACCAGAATGTCATCGCGGTTTTCCCACCCCCTGGAATTCTCTCTGTCACTTCAGTGGTTTATCTAAATTATTTCCCAAATCAAAAATTTTTGCCGGCTATTTTATGGGTAATCTAGACACCACCATTCCTCATAAAATTGATGCTTGCGTTGGTGCTTTTTTAATGGTTAAAAAACAAGTGGGGGATAAGGTTAAATGGTGGAATGAAAAATATTTTTTCTATGGTGAAGATCTTGATTTTTGCTATCAGCTTAAACAACAAAAATTTAATTTATATTTCAATCCCAACTGTAAAATTACCCATTTTCAAGGGGTTTCTTCAGGATTAATTAATAAAAGTAAACATCTTTCTCATGCCAATCGATCAACTAAAATAAAAACTGCCAAAGCCAGTACTCAAGCTATGAAAATTTTTTATCAAGAAAATCTTTTCTCCCATTATTCATCTCCAGTCAGATTTTTAGTCATGACTGGAATTAAACTCCTCGAAATCCAAAGAGTTTTCAAGGCCAAGTATTTATGAAACAAAAACACATTGTTATTGATGCCCGTCTTTACGGACCAAAACACACTGGTATTGGCCGTTATACCAAAAATTTACTCAAAGCCTTAATTTCTCTACCTGATTTTAAAAAATACCGATTTACTCTTATTATTTATCAAGATTTAATTGAGGAAGTTAAAAAAGACTTAGGTGATAATTATAAATATTTTGCCACCAATATTAAACATTATTCCCTTAAAGAACAATTTTTATTACCCTTTATTATTTATTCTTTGCAAGCCGACCTTGTTCATTTTACCCACTTCAACAAACCAATCCTTTATTTTAAAAAATCAGTTATTACTATTCACGATCTAATTAAACATTTCTTTACTGGCAAAGACACCACCACTAAAAATCAATTTTTATACAGCTTAAAACATTTGGCTTATCTTTTTCTAACAAATACTATTGTTAAAAGAAATCAAATTATCGTTCCCAGTAATTTCTGGCGTAAATATTTAATTGATAAATATAATTTAAATCCATCTCGAATAGTTACCACTCACGAAGCCGTTGACCCAACTTTTTTAGCTAATAATCAAAATGAAATAGTCAAAACCCCAAAAAATTACATTATATACACTGGTAATCTTTATAGTCATAAAAATATTAAAGTTATTTTAGCCGCCCTAAAAGAATTACCTGACATTAGTCTTAAAATTATTTGTGCTAGAAGTTTTTTTAGTGAAAAATTAAAAATCGAGATAGCTCAAATTGGTCTTAAAAAACAAGTTGAATTTTTGGGTTATTTAGACGATAAACAATTCAAAAATATCTATCAACAAGCCCTGGCTCTAGTTCATCCCTCCCTAATGGAAGGTTTCAGTCTAACCGGCCTAGAAGCCATGGCTCTAAATTGTCCCGTCATTTCCTCAAATTCTAGCTGTCTACCAGAAATTTATAATGACTCCGTTCTATATTTTGATCCCAACAATGCCTCAAATTTAGTTCAAAAAATTAATCAACTTAAAGATAGCCCCGATCTTCGCATCAAACTAATTAAACTCGGTCAACAACAACTCAAAAAATATTCTTGGTCAAAAACCGCCAACCAAACAATGGCTGTTTACAAAAAAATATTAGAAATTAGAAATTAGAAATTGAAAATTAAAAAGTTAAAAGTAGCTTTATTTTATGACTGGCTCAATCAATGGGGCGGTGCCGAAAAAGTCCTTTTAGATTTAATCAAACTCTATCCACAAGCTCCAGTTTATACTCTGGTTCACAACCCCAAAAAAACTAACTGGCTCCCTAAGAACACCAAAATAATTACTTCCTTTATCAACCGTCTTCCTTTTTCCCACAATAATTCTCTTCTCTATACTCCTCTTTATCCTTTAGCTTTAGAACAGTTTAATTTTTCCGATTTTGACATTATTATTTCCACTTCATCAACTATTGGTTACAATCTTTTAACTCCAGCCAATTCCTTATTTGTTTGTTATTTACATAACGTCAATCGTCACATTTACCAACAAAAATATCTCTTTCCTTTAACAAAAATAATTTCCCGATATAAAAAAACCGACTTAATTTATATCAACCGACCAGACCATCTCTTTTGTAATTCCAAAACAGTTCAAGACCGAATTTTTAACACCTATCACCAATCGGCTAAAATAATTTATCCCGGAATTGATACTTCTTTTTTTATTCCTTCGACAACAAAGTCTAATGAAAAATATTTTCTAACCGTTTCTCGTCTTGTTAATCACAAAAAAATTGATCTGGCCATCAAATCTTGCCATCAGTTAAAACAAAAACTATATATTGTCGGCACCGGTCGCTATCAAAATAAATTAGCTGCTCTTATTAAATCCCTAAACAACCCCAACATAAAACTACTAGGCAGTGTCAACCAATCAAAACTTTTATCTCTCTATCAAAACTGTCAAGCCTTAATTTGT
>JAQVXB010000034.1 GCA_028709405.1 Candidatus Shapirobacteria bacterium | reverse complement strand
AGTCAGTAAACTTAGTAGTCAACATAAAAAAATAATTTTCCTTTGTAATAGTATTACTCATGATGAAACAGTTGGAGTTGTTGGTGAGGATCCCTATACTGTTACTCCAGTTGTAATTAGTGATGTTTCCGCTCTAAATATTCCCGATCCTCAAAACTGCATTGTCATGACTCAAACCACTCTTTCAACATTAGAAACCAAAGACGCCCTTGATTTTTTAAAAAATAAATATCCTCAAATTACCATTATGCCTCATATTTGTCAGGCCACTACTGATCGCCAAAATGCAGTGATTAAATTATGTAAAGAATGTAGTCTTGTTATTATTGTTGGCTCTCCTACCAGTGCCAATTCTAATAGTTTGCAAAAAGTCGCCGAATCATGCGGATCTAAAAGTTTTATTATTGATAATGCTTCAGAAGTTAATCCTAAATGGTTTATTGGTCATAAAAATATTGCCATTAGCTCTGGGGCTAGTACTCCAGAATCAATTTTAGAAGAAGTAATTCAAAGGGTTACTGAGATCACTCGCCAATAATCTGAACCACTATTTTTCTGTTACGACCACAGTCCAGTTCTATTGCAAAAATTCTTTGCCATGTCCCTAAAGTCATTTTCCCTTTAACAATAGGTATTGTTTCTGAGTTTCTCATCAATAAGTGAGTGCAATGAGAATGCCCATTCAAACAATCAGATGCCGCCGATTGGCAAACCAAATTTTCTGTTCTTATCGATAAATCATTATGTTGATAATAATTATCTTTAGGAATTAATTTTGTCATTAAATTTTTAAAGTCAATTACTATCCCTTTTTCTTTTTCATTAACACAAATTGCTACAGTCGTATGTGTCGAAAACACTAATACATTTCCATTTTTTATTTTTGCTTCTTTAATTATTTTTTCTACTTCATCAGTAATATCTCTAAATTCTAAATATTCTTTACTTTGAAAATCAATTTGACTGTTTTTAATCATGATAATAATTTAGTCGACACTTTTTACAAAGACCTTCTATTTTCTAAAAATTTTCCAAATCCAAAAACCTAAATATCCCAAAATCATTATTTCTATTACAAAAATAATCAAAAATATTTTTCCCACCGAAGCTGGTATATAACCATAATTATAATTATCCCAAACTATCCTAGCACTAATATAAAAAATTGCCGGCATTATTGCCATCAATCCCACTAAAAATATTTGTGATTTGTCTTTATCTTTAATAATTAGCTTTTTTAACGCCAGAAACGGTTCTCGAATAATATTGTATAAATTACAGATTAATTTCCATGATTGTCTAATAGTAATTAAAAACATTAATTCTCCTATTTTTTTAACCCTTTTTTTGATCATATACCCAAGCCTCCCTAAATTTCTTTTTAGCTCTAATTAATTTAGATTCAACTGCTTTAATGGTTAATTTTAAATTTTTTGCAATTTCATTTATTTTCATTCCTTCTATATATTTAAGTCGTAAAATATCTCCACATCCCGCTCCTAATTCTTTCAGTGTTTTTTTAATTTCTTCTTTTAATTCGTTTTTAAGCACATCTCTTTCTGGACCAAGCGCTTTATCGGCAATTTCTTCAAATTCATCTGAAAATGAAAAAAGAATTGTTTTGATTTTTTTCTTTCGATAGTAATCAATAATTTTATGTTTTGCAATACTACAAATCCAACTAAATTCATTACATTTACCATTAAAATTTGATCTGCACATTATCGCTGCCATCATAATATCGTTGGTTAATTCTTCGACTACTCCTTCATCATCAATTTTTTGACTGACGAATTTTTTTATTCCCAAATAGTATTTATTATAAAAATCATCCATATTTATTGCTTATTATATCCCATTGTTACTTTCGACTTTAAACTTTTAACTTGATAAACTTGTTTAATGCTCCCTTTTATTAAAACGCATCCACTTCAAAAAATAGCCCAAGAATTAAGAGAGGACTTACTAGATATGGTCCATAAAAATGGCGGACACATAGGTGGATCTCTTTCATCGATTGAAATAATGATTGCTGTTTATTTTAGTAATCTCTTTAATCTTAAAAAAGATCATTTTATCCTTTCTGCTGGTCATCTTGCTCCAGCTTTATATACCGTCCTCTCCAAAGCTAAATATTTTCCCAAAAGTCTTTTAGACAGTTATTCCACTTTCAATTCTCCTCTTCAAGGTCACATCTCCACTGAAGTCCCAGGAGTCGAATATTCTTCCGGTTCTCTCGGTCAAGGCCTTTCTTTTGCTTGTGGTCTGGCTCTTGGTGATAAAAAGAAAAAAGCTATTTGCCTTACTAGTGATGGAGAACACCAAGAAGGTCAAATTTGGGAAGCAGTTATGTTTGCTAATAAATACAAATTAGGCAATTTAATTAATATTGTTGATTTTAATGGCTATCAAATTGACGGATCTGTCCAAGATATTATGCCTCTTGATAATTTAGCTACTAAATATATTCAATTTGGTTGGACTGTTACTACCGTTGATGGTCATAATTTACATCAATTAATTTCCACTCTTAAAAATGCCCAAAAATCCAATTATCCAAATTGTATTATTGCTAAAACAATCATCGGTAAAGGAATTTCCTTTATGGAAAATAATTTTCACTATCATGATATTAAAATATTGCCAGAAAATTTATATTTAAAAGCTAAATCTGAATTATGATTATAAATTCTATTCGCCAATCATTTGGAGAAACTTTAGTTAAACTAGCAAAAACTAATAAAAATATTTATGTGGTCAATGCTGATCTTAAATCCTCTTTATTTTTAGAAAAATTTGCCAAAAAATTTCCTCATCGCTTTATTGAATGTGGTGTTGCTGAAGCCAATGCTGCCGGGGTTGCTGCTGGCTTAGCTAAAACCGGCAAAACGGTCTTTTTGACCTCCTTTGCTTGTTTTTCTCCTTCTATAAACTGGAATACTATCAAACAATCAATTTGTTACAACAATTCTAATGTCAAAATTATTGGTTCTCATGCTGGCCTACTTAGTACCGATCTTGGCGCCACTCATCAAATGTTAGAAGACATCAGTCTTATGCGTTCTCTCCCCAATATGGAGGTCTTTTCGCCCTTAGATGCTCTTGAAACTGCCAAAATTATAAAAGCCATTACTTTTAGTAAAAAACCCGCCTATGTCCGATTAGTCCGTCCCAGCACTCCTAATCTTTTTAATCCTAAATTTGATTTTACTATTGGAAAATCTCATCTTTTAAAATCCGGTAAAGATATTACTATTATTGGTCACGGTCCTATTTTAGAAGAAGCCTTCCAAGTCCAGGCTAAATTAAATTTGGATAAAAAAAATAAAAAGATCTCTTTAGAAATTATTAATTGTTCATCAATAAAACCTCTGGATACTACTACTATTTTAAAAAGTGTTAAAAAAACTGATCATCTGATTTGCCTTGAAGATCATCAGCAACAGGGAGGGTTGGGGGAAGCTGTCGCAGCCTTAATTTTATCCAATAATCTTTCCTGTAAATTTATTCATTTAGCTGTTGATAATAAATTTGGTCGTTCAGCTAAAATTTATCAAGAGTTGTATGATTATTATGGTATTGGAGTCAATAATCTTCTCTCCGCTGTTAAAAAAATACTTTTAAAATAAATGAAAACTTTAAAACAATTATTAACCGAATATAGGGCCACCGGTAAAGCTGTCCCAGCTTTTAATATTGATTCCTTTGAGATTTATCAAGCAGTTGAAGAATCAGTTAAAGAAACCGGTTTGCCTTGCATTGTTCAACTTTCACCAGGCGAAGATAAATTTATCCACGCTGAACGTCTTTTTGTTTTAGTCAAAAAAGCCCAGCTTGATGGTTTACCTATCTATCTAAACATGGATCATGGTCAAGATCAAATTAGATTAGAAAAATTAATCAGTCTCGGTTTTGATATGATTCATTTTGATGGTTCCAAAATGGAATATTTAACCAACCTTGAAACCAGTCAAAAATTTATTTTTAATTTAAAAACTCATTATCCAGATGTTCTCTTTGAGGTCGAATTTGACAAGATTAATTTAGTAGACAGTCAAGTCTCAAAAAATAGTTTCACTAATCCCGACAAAGCCTTAGAATTTATAACCCAAACTAATGCCGATTTATTGGCTGTTTCAATTGGGAACCTTCATGGTATCAGTCTAAAACTTCCAGAAGTTATTGATTTAAATCTTCTCTCTAAAATTAAAAACAAAATTCCAGAAGATAAATTTATTACTCTTCATGGAGGTTCTGGTATTAACCCCAATCAGCTTTCTGAGGCCATTAAATTAGGCGTTGTAAAGATTAATATCAATACTGAACTTCGAAATAATTTTAATCAATCTCTTTCTAAAATTTACTCTGCTGAATTTAGTCAAAAAGTATATGAAAATTTTACTCCTGCCATTGACGATTTAAAAAATATTATCAAATCAAAATTACTTCTTTTTTCTACTTCCAATTATGTTTGATGTAATTTCTATTGGAGCTGCCACTATTGATATTTTTATTAAATCCAAACAATTTATAGTCGACAAAAATTTACTTTCCCTCGAATATTCTTCCAAAAACGAAATCAATCAAAGTCTTATTTGTAGTGGTGGGGGGGCTACCAATTCCTCAGTTTCTTTTAGTCGTCTAGGTTTAAAATCCGCTTGCCTTTCTTTAATCGGGGATGATCATCTAAGTAATTATATTATTGACGATCTTAAAAAAGAATCAGTTTCAACTAATCTTTTAATTAAAAATAAAAATGATATTATTGATTTTTCTGTTATTTTAGTTGCCTCAAAAGGTGGTCGTTCTATTCTTACCAACCGAGGGTCAACTCGTCTCGAGGAAAAGTATTTGAATTGGAATAAAATTCCCAAAACAAAATGGTTTTATATTTCTTCTCTTGAGGGCAATCTTGACTTATTAGAAAAAATAATTGGTTTTGCTAAAGAGAATAATATTAAAATTGCCTTAAATCCAGGCAATCGTGAGTTATTTCAACGAAAAAAACTATTACCATTATTAAAATTAGTTGATTTTCTACTTCTCAATAAAACCGAATCAGAGAATTTAGTTGATTTAGATGTCGATAATAAAAATTTCTGGAACAAATTAGTCTCCCTTTCTTCTCCAATTGTTTCTGTTACAAATGGTCAAGATGGTGCCTTTGTTTTTGCTGATGGTAAACATTATTTCTCTCCCATTGTTAATATTAAATCAATTGACGAAACCGGTGCTGGTGATTCCTTTGGCTCTACTTTTATTAGCGCCCTAATCTATGGCCATACCCCTCAAGAAGCTCTTTTTTGGGCTATTAAAAATTCTGCCTCTGTTGTTTCCGCCCTCGGTGCTAAAACCGCCCTTCTTACTTTAAAACAATTAGAAATTAGACATTAGAAATTTTAAACATGCTTCCCAAAGAAGAGAAAATTAAAAAAGCTTCAGATTTAGAACAACCAGGTCTTTTTGACAAGGAAAATGAGAAAGAACGTATTGCCAAAAAAAGAAAAGTTGTCTATATTGCTATGATTTTAACTATTGGTTTAAGTTTATCTTTCTGGATCTACCGTTCGATCCGAAATTTTAATTTTTCTTTTAAATTACCAGAACTTAATTTTACTGTTTCCAAACCAAAATCTTCCAAAATAAATTTGCCTCAAGATTCAGCTTCTTGGTCTGTTTTTCTAAAAAGAGTGGATTCTAATTCCATCATTTATCAAACCAGCGATGATGTTTTTTTTGATGACCAACAATTGGACAATATTGATTATATAGATTCTAGTGTCTATTCATCTTCTCTTCCCGAAGGTTTAAAAATAAAAGAATTGGTTGAAGAAAAAGACAATAATATTGTTTATGTTTCAAAAATAATTAGTCCAAATCAAGAATTAATTCTAATCATCAAAATCGATGATTCTAAAGATTTATCTCAATCTAAAAATCTCCTTCCAGGCCTAATTGGTCAACTCTATTGGTATTCTCTTCAAAAATAATTTTATCTTCTGGTAAAGAGATTAAGTC
>JAQVXB010000033.1 GCA_028709405.1 Candidatus Shapirobacteria bacterium | reverse complement strand
AACAGCCATGACGGCACCAGCAAGTTTACCAACCTTGTCCCCTTTTTTAATTTTGTCATCTAAATTTTTAGCCTGTATTAAGGCTTCTTTTTCAGTAACAGTAATAAAGGCTTTAATTTGAGGATCAAGTTTTTTTATTCTTTCCAAATAAAAATTAACAATATCAACGACAGAAATCTTTTTAGAAAAAAGCAGTTCTTGAATTTGAGAAATAGTTAAATTTTTTAAATCCATATTATTTTTTAATGGTTCCTGGGACAACAAAATAAGCATCTTGAGTTTTTGGAGCAGTTGAGAGGGCTGTTTTTTGATCAAAAGAATCTACTATTTCATCACTTCTTAAAACATTTTTTTGGTCATTAACACGGAAAGTTGGTTCTATGTTTTCAACATTGGCCTGATTTAGAACATCAAGATATTCTAAAACTGACTCCAATTGAGGTAAAAAAGTAATTTTTTCGGATTCAGATAAATTAATGCGGGCTAATTTGGCAATATGTTCCAAATCGAGCATAGAAATCTTTGATGAAGACATAGTGTATTTTAACTTATTTTTTGAAAATTGAGGCTTTGAGACGGAGGATCTTCCAACGAGTTTTATCGACAGAATTATAAAGCTTGTATAAAATTGGATTAATTACTAGGTCGTAAGTACCGACATATTCAACCAATTGACCGCCATAGCCTTGTTTGAAACGGTGAAAACCATAGCCGTTTTCACCTTCTTTAGCATGAGGGCCAAGACAACCCCACATATCAAAAGATTTACATTTTAATTTTTGACCAAGTCTAATTACCTCCCACATTAAAAGAGTTGGGGCCATAACTTGACGATTAATATCGAGAGAGGCACCATAGGGATAAAAAAGTTGATCTTTGATATTAAAAATCATAAAAGCGGAAAGGATTTGGTTTTGATAAGAAGCCAACATAATGTGAATCATGCCAGTGTTTTTTAACTTTTTCCAAAGATCACGGTGATATTTTTGAGAATGTAAATAAAAGCCTTGGCGTTTGGTGGTGTCAAAAAGTAATTTTAAATAAATTTCAAAACCCTGATCATCAGTCTGCTCTTTAACCTCAACTCCATAGCGGTTAGCAACCCTAATATTGTAGCGGGTTTTGGGATGCATCGATTCTAAAATTTCTTCTTCGTTTTTAGTTAAATCGACTAAGTAATTAAAGGGATAAAAGGCAACTTTAGGTGATTTTTTCAAATGACGAAATTGAGGTCTATTATTAACTAAAGTTTCATTATTAAAAGCATCGTATTTTTTATAGATTGAAGTTGGTTCAAATTTAACAAAAATTGCATTTTCTTTTTTGGCAATTTCAGTAATTTTTATTATCATTTGGTCGTTAATTTCCGGACCGCGTAAAATTGTACCAATAGAAAAGTTAGTTTTGGGAATTTTGTGAAAACTGACAGAATAAGCTGAAATAATTTTATCATTCTCATCAAAAAGACCGAGTCGATAAACGGTATGACCCTGAGTAATTTGAAAATCTCCCCATTCCCAAGTTTGAACTGGATGATTGACTAATTTATTATATTTTTCTTTGTCTTTAGAAGTTAAAACTTTGGTAATCATAGTTTAGTTTATCAAGTTAAAAGTTTTTTAAGTTAATAAATGTCTGGATCGTAGACGAGGTCGTCGTCATTCTTTTTGGGACGGCGATAATCCCGAACAATTTCAATATTTTCTTCAAACTCAACTAATTCTGATGGAATATCAGATAAAAAGCGGCTTGGTTCATTTAAACTACTTTTACCAAAAAATAAACGACGGGTAGCATAGGAAATATAGAGATAATCTTTGGCCCGAGTAATGCCAACATAACAAAGACGACGTTCTTCCTCTATTTCTGATTCGTTAATTAGACAACGGGAATGAGGTAAAATTCCCTCTTCAAAACCGACTAAAAAGACAACTTCGAATTCTAATCCCTTGGCACTGTGAAGAGTCATCAGTTTAACTCCATCACGATTTTCTTTCTTTTTATTTTTTTCTTGAAGTGAATATTCTTGCTGAACTAAAGTAATATTTTCTAAAAATCCTGAAAGACTAGGATGGGCAGCTGCAACTGATTTTAATTCTTTAATGTTTTCGATTCTTTTTTGATCTTCTTCGTCTTTAACATCAAACTTATTAAGATAACCAGAGTTAATGACTAATGATTCTAGAATTTGAAGTGAGGTAAGATTTTTTAAATCCATATCTTTAAGATGTTCCAAAAGAAGAGATTTTTTGCGCTTACCCAAAGCCTTTTCGATTCTTTCTTCAGAAATATGATCGGCTTTATTGCTAGCAAAACGAAGCATAGATAAAATATCTTTAATTTCGGCACGTTCATAAAAACGAATACCACCCAACAAAACATAAGGAATGCTGAGTCTTAAAAAGGCTTCTTCTAAAACACGTGATTGAGCGTTCATACGATATAAAACAGCAATATCTCTTAAAGGAATTTTAATGTTGTCATTAATAAATCTGATTTTTTGAGCAATAAAGTCGGCCTCGGCGACTTCAGATTCGGCCTCAAAAATTTTAATTTTATCTTCAGATTTTTTTTGAGTAAATAATTTTAAAACTGGATGAGAATTATTTTTAGAAATAACAGAGTTGGCGGCATTAAGAATAATTTGAGTAGATCGATAATTTTCCTCAAGATTGATGACTTTAGTATTTTTGAAATCGGCAGTAAAACTAACAAGATTGCGATAATCGGCACCGCGCCAACCGTAAATGGCTTGTGAAGCATCACCAACAACGGTAATTTGATTATATTTTTTGGCTAAAAGTTTAGTTAAGAGATATTGAATCTGATTAGTATCTTGATATTCATCGACCATGATGAATCTATAAATATCTTGATATTTTGCCAAAACGTCGGGATGTTCTATAAAAAGTTCAACTGTTTTAAAAAGTAGATCATTAAAATCGAGGGCATGAAATTCAAATAATTTTTTTTGATAAAGAGAATAGATTTTAGTAGCATAATCTTGCCAAAAACCGTGACTTTGGGAAGCCATTTCTTTTGGGGTTTGAAAGGAGTTTTTAGCAGCTTCAATATAGTATAAAACACTTGATGGTTTAAACTCTTTAACAGTTAAACCTAATTCATGGAGAATGTTTTTAATTAAATTTTCTTGATCATTAGAGTCATAAATAACAAAGGTTGGAGGAATACCGATACAATTTCCATCTGATCTTAAAACACGACAACAAAAAGAGTGGAAAGTACCAGCAAACAAATTGTTAGATTTTAAGTTTTTAATTTCTGGTAGTAATTTAAAAGTGCGTTCTTTCATTTCACCAGCGGCTTTGTTGGTAAAAGTGAGAAGTAAAATTTCTGAGGGTTTGGCGATTTTTTGTTGAATAAAATAAGCAACTCGATGAGTTAATACTCTGGTTTTACCAGAACCGGCACCAGCCAATAAAAGTAAAGGTGAACCAATATAAGTGACAGCTTCTTTTTGATATGAATTTAACCCTTCTAGAATATTCTTCATGGACAATGATTAACTATAGTTGGTAAATTTTAGTTTTACCAGACTGAAAAATTATTTGCCCACCTATATCTATAAAATTCTTCTCATTAATATCGGGATATTTTTCATATTCTTTATCTCCGACAAAAATATAATTTATATTATATTTTTTGATTAGATTTTTTAATCTATTCAAATCTTCACTTTCATATATTTTTTGAACATCATCTTGTCGAGCTTTTGGTTTATCATAACCACCACGCCAAAGCCACTCATGAACGATCCAACCTTGGACCGTAGGTAAGCCGGTGGCGACTGATATTTGATTGAAGGTGGTATAACTATCACCAACCGCTTCCAACATTACTGGTTGACCTGGGATGTTTTTATTGATCCAATCAATAGCTTCCAAATTAGAAGGGTAATTATCTTTTAAATAGTTTAATCCCCATAAGCTTTGATAATGGTTTAAAAAATAAAATGATTTTATAGCAAAATAAGGATAAATTAGATGAATTGAAAAAATTAAAAAAAATAATAAAAGATATAAAAATTTACTTAATCTTTTTTTTAATAAAGATTTCGTTTTGTAAAAAACATAACCAGAAACTAAGGAATACATAATAAAAGCTTGGTAGGTCAATTTAAACATAGTATTAGCTCGACGATGTTCGTAGATATAAATATCTTTTAGATAAATTATCTCTGGAATAATTATCAAGATAGTGGCAGTTAAAATCGCGGCTAATACAAACAAATCAGAATTTTCAATTTTCAATTTCCAATTTTTATTTTTTATTTTTTTAATTAATAAAAATATAAAAGGTAAAATAATTAACCAAAAACCACCATATAAAATGAATAATTGATAGAAAGGGCTATGACTGTCCGAAATTTTGACACCTTCACCAATAGGAGTAAAACTTAAAGAAAAAGGTAGGGAAAAAATAAACCAAATTAAAATAGTAAAGAAACCGTTGATTAAAGTCTTTTTAATGGCCAATTTGGAATTATCTTTTAGATTTAAAAATAAAGTAAAAATGGCAAAAAGAAGACCATAAATGGCAAAATCCCAAGCATTGGTCATATAAGAAATTGAAAGGGTAAAACCAGAGACAATAACAACAAAATAATTAATTAGCGATGATGTATAAAAGCTGGAAGCTAACAAAAAAGCCATGAAAAATAAAATTATAGGAATATCATTCATATGGCCATGGAGATCGGCAACAACAAAACTATAAACAGGAAATTCATGAATGGTTTTGTCTTTAATGT
This sequence comes from Candidatus Shapirobacteria bacterium, assembly GCA_028709405.1. GTDB lineage: Bacteria > Patescibacteriota > Microgenomatia > UBA12405 > UBA12405 > WARW01. Next base: position 1,252 of record JAQVXB010000033.1, on the reverse strand, counting down.
CTGGATCGTGGCCAATAAAACGAGTAGCGTCTGGATACCAATACTTATTGGTTGATTCTATTATGGCTTTTTTAGTCAAAGTCAATTTACTGTTTTCTTTAATGTTGATTTTAATTATTTTATAAATTGGGTGAAGATTACCACCAAAACTTAATATCATGGCCGATATAAAACCAATTATAATAACTTTTTTAATATTAATTATTTTTTTGGTTACAAAAGCTAAATTTGAAGACAATGAAAAAGCAAAAGAAAAAGTAAGAGCAGCAACAGTGGCAATAGATAAGTTGTAGGTGATGCTGGAACTAATATTACTTAATTTTGTTAGAACAGCAAAAATAATATGGCCAAAATAATAATAGTTTATTGTTTCTCCAGAAAACCACATATCGGTAGCTGGTAAAAAATTTGATCTTAAGATTGAGTTAATAAAACCCCAATCCATAAATTTTTCTAAACCTTCAATACTGGGATTAAAAGCTCGAATTAGAGACCAAATAACTAAAATTGAGAAAAATAGAATTTCCTCAAAAAGAAAAATTTTGGATTTTTCTTTAATTGTTTTTAAAAAAAGTTTAAAATTATTTTTTTGCCGGAGAAAAAAAATATTTATAAAAAAGAGTAATAATAAAATTAATAAAATATTTATTTTAGTAAAAGTTAAAATCTTAAAAACGCCGCCGACAAAAATTAGATAAGTCGAGATAACAAGGGAAATAATTTTAGAAAAAAGATAACCTTTATCCCAAAACTTTTGAAAAATGAAAAAGGTAAAAGGTAAGCTAATTAGCCCCAGAGTGAAGATTAAAAACCACCAAGAAAAAATTAAAGTTAGATCAGCCAGCATAATTTTAAAAATCAGGAAATTGAAAAAACAAAATTAAAAATTATTTTAATTAAATTATTTAAAACATCAGGAAAAATTAAATCTTTTGTTAAAAACCAAATTAAAATACCAAGTAAAATACCACCTAAGATATCGATTGGATAATGAAAGCCAACTAAAACTCGAAAAGATAAAAGAGGAATGGTAATTATTAAAAATAAAGGGAGAGAAAAAGAACTAGCAGTAATTATAAAAAATAAAAAGAAAGTGGCTTTTATTGTGTGTCCAGAAGGAAAAGAACCAGAATGATACCAATTGTTGACTAAACCAGCTGGAGCAACAGAACGGCGATTGAACATGGGACGGATCCAATATTTTTTCTTTTTAAGATATCTTTCAACGACTTCAGCAATTAAAGTGGCAAAA
>JAQVXB010000032.1 GCA_028709405.1 Candidatus Shapirobacteria bacterium | reverse complement strand
AATTGATTTGATGCCATTATGACCAGCTGGTCCTCGATCAAATTGAATCCGATACTCCCCTGTTGGTAAAGCTAAATCGTCGTGAATAATATAGATATCTTTTGGGTCTATTTTATAGAAGTTAGAAATTTTTTGAATAGTGATTCCAGAATTATTCATATATTCGGTTGAGAAGGCAAAAATATTTTTATTAATCCCCTGCCCAGTCTCAAAAATTTGAGCTAAAAGATTTGTTTTAGTTAAAAAAAATGCTTTTAATTCGGTTTCAACAAACTGTTTAATAATACTTTGACCTAAGTTATGGCGAGTATTTTGATATTTTTTATCAGGATTACCTAAGCCAATTATAAGTTTCATAAGTTATTCTATCACTGGTTAATGATGTTTATCTATATATTTTGTAATATATTGATATATAAATATAGCCTAAGGTAAGGGTAAAATAAAATTGGGTATTATATTAGCAGTCTTATTATTTGACTGCTAATTGTTCAAATTCAACTTCTGATATTATTTTTGTGCCAAACTTTTGGGCATTTGTAAATTTTGAAGAATTAGAATTGCTTTCATTGGTGATTAGATAATTAGTATTTTTGGTGACTGATGAAGCAACTTGACCACCAAGAGAAATTATCTGATCTTCTATTTCTTTTCGAGCTTTGTTTAAGCTGCCAGTGATAGCAAAAGAAAGGTTTTTAAATTTTAAATTTCCAATTTCTAATGACAAATTTTTAATTATTACTTTAGAGAGAATGGATTCAAGCCAAGTTTTTCGAGCATCAATCCCCTCTTTGATTTTTTTGGCCAGGGTGATTTGGAAACCAGGAAGAGAGGCTATTTTTTCGATATTTAGGTTTATTATTTTTTCGGGAGTATCAAATCCAGCAGTGATTAATTGTTGAATTCTTTTCCCACTGAAATTAGGAATACTGGTGGCGGTTAAAATTTGTTTTAAAGTTAATGTTTTTTTGGCTTGAATTTCGTTGATTATATTAGTCCCTGATTTATGACCGAGACCAAAAAGTTTTTCAAAGTCAGAAACTTTAAGATGGTAAAAATCACCTGGTAAGCGGAGTAATTTTACTTGATAAAGTTTTTCAATTGTTTTATCGGAAATACCTTTGATTTCGAGGGCATCGCAAAATAATTTAAGAGAACCAAGAATTTGGGCTGGGCAATTTTGAATGTTAGGACATTTTAGAAACTTGGATTCGATAATTAATTTAGTTTTACATGATGGACAATAAATTGGAGCTTTGGCATGACTTTTGGAAACTTTGGTGACAATATGGTCAACATGAGGAATAACATCTCCTCTTCTGGAAATTTCAATAATGTCATTTATGTTAATATTTTTTTCTTTAATTAAATCGTAGTTAGCCAGGGAAGCAAAGGTGATGACGGCACCAGAAATTTCAATTGGGTCGACTTTGGCGACTGGGGTAACCATGCCAAGTGGTCCGACTTGCCAATCGATGGAAATAATTCTGGTTTGACTGGACCTGGCGGGAAATTTATAAGCAACCTGACCTTTAGGGCGGTTATTTTTGATACCTAATTCATTTTGGATTTTTTGATCATTAATCTTTATAACTAAACCATCAATTTCAAAAGGATAGCTTAATCGGGTTTCATTTAAAAATTTTTGATAGATTTCTTCAATTTGATCAAAATTTTGGCAATGAAAGGTTTCTACTGGCTTAAAATTAAGGGTTTTTAAAAAGTCTATTTTTTCTGATTCGCTTTTAAAATTTTTCTCGGAAGAATAAATGTTGACGGCAATTAGAGTGCAATATTCAGAGTATCTACTGTCTAGTCTTTGTGATATTCCAGAGACAGCATTTCGGGAGTTAGAATATTTTTCTTCGGATAAATTATTTAAAGTTAAAAAATCTTTTTCAGTCATAACAATTTCACAACGAACTGATCCAGAAAAGTTTTGTGGATTTAAAACAAAATTTTTCATTTTGATTACGTTTTGAGTAATGACATCACCAATTTCACCATCGCCACGGGTGATGGCTTCAACTAATTGGCCGTTTTTGTATTCGATTTCAAGAGAAATTCCATCACATTTTGGTTGAACTATAAAATCAGTGTTGGTAGGAATTTTTTTTAATTCGAAATAGTGAGACATTTCATTAAAAGTGTTAGCTTTGTTTTGGGAACCCATTGGCATGGCGTGTTTTTTTTTGGCAAAACCGGTGTCAAAATTTTTGTGACCAGCTTTAGAAAAGAGCCGATGATAGGGATTTTTTTGGCGCAAAATATCTTCAAGGGTGTCATAAGTATGATCATCCATAATGGGTTTACCACTGGTGTAATAGGCTTTTTTAGCATCCATTAAAAGTTCTCCTAGTTTTTCAGGAGAAATGTTTTGAAGATCAAGAGAATCAAGAGTGATCATGGCTTAATTATAGAACAATTAAGCATTGGCGAGACAATAATAGGCACCTTTAGTAGAACCGCGTTTTTCGACAGCACCAGAATCTACAAGTTTTTTAAGATCGCGCCAGATGGTGTCATCGGAAACCATTGGTAGAAGTTGTTGAGCATCTGGCATTCTTAACCCACCAAATTGTTGCATATATTCAACTAATTTTATTTGACGTTCAGTGAGGTGAAGTTGTTTGCCACCAAGTTTTTGTTTTAATTTAATATCTCGGGATAGTGATTGAACTTTAGATTTGACTCGAGATAATTCAATAGCTAAGGCTTCAGTAAAGTAACTGATCCAGTTGGTTAGATCTCTTTTAAAAATATCAGAGGATAATTCATGGGTATTTTGAAGAGTATTGTAATAAGTTTCGGCATTGCGGTCGAAATATTCTTCAAGGGAAAAAAGACGACGAATATCATAACCTTCAACATAAAGTGGTAACATGGCAAAAGCTCGACTGACACGACCATTACCTTCAACAAAAGGATGAATGGCAACAAGGATGTATTGAGCAATTGCAGCTCGGATGGCTGGATGAGTTTCTCTGGAAGCAGAGTTATTTAACCAATCAATGAAATCGGCAATTAAATAAGGAACTTCAATGGCTGGTGGCGGTCGATGGGCAATTTCACCGGTTCGGGTGTTTTTGAGAACAACTTGTTGATGGCGGTATTTTCCACAGTCAATTTCGGGAATAACTTTGGAGGTGGTAAATTCATGAATTTTTTTAATGATAGTTTCACTATAAAAGAAGGGACGATTGCTGCCGTTAGCTGGTAGGGAGACTGTTTTTTCTTCTGGTAGAGGCATGTTAGCATCATAAAGAGACCATAATTCTTCGAGATAGGAAACTACGTTTCGATAATTTATAACTTCTTGGATATCACGTTCAGTGGCAGTTATTTTTTGACCTTCGACCAGTTTGGCAACTTCTTGAAAAGTGAGATCATTACCTTCTATTCTGGTGCCAAAGTGAACAGTACGAACAATGGCCTCTTGTTGAAATTGTTTTTCGTAGGCTGGAATTAATGGTGCTTCATCAATAATAGCTTTAGCACCTTCGATAGTGCCAATATTTTTTAAAATTTGATTATTGATTGAAAAGATGGGATAAAACATCTGATTAAGATTATAACACTTTTTTTAAAATCAATAAGGGGAAAATGCGGAAATTGATTAAGCTAAAAAAATATAATCAAGAGCATTTTTAGGGTCGACATTATTGTTTATCATTTGAATGGCTTTGATTATTTTTTCCAAAATATATTTATTTTTTTGATTTGGGTTTTTTATTAGTTCTTGTTGATAGATATAGAGTTCATTTTCCAGAAGAGGGAGAATCCCCTCTTTTTCTTTTCCTAATTTTTCTGATAAAGATAAGTCTTTTAATAAATTTCCGGTAATTTCAATATTTTTTGTATTTTTAAAGATTGTTTTTTGAGAAATTTTTAACGTTTGACATCTAGAAATTATGGTTGGCAAAACGCTTTTAATTTTATTGGTTGATAAAAATAAATAATTGTTAGGGCCAGGCTCTTCAAGTATTTTTAACAAAGCATTTTGCGATTCGGTATTAAGATTTTGGAGTTCAGAAATAATGACAATTTTACTTTGATGAGAGAAAGGTTTTTGAGATAAAAAATTGTTGATTTTTCTAATTTGGTCAATCCCCCACCCGGAATCTTGATTAATTAATAAAACATCTGGATTGTTTTGACTAAATTGATGGTTTAAAGATGAACACAATTGACAAATTTTTTGGTCAAGTGAATCTTTGTTTTTGGCGATGATTAAGGTTGAAGGAAAAATTTCCATAATGCTTGTTTTGCAATAAAAAAAACTGTACTATGATTATATATTATGAATGATCCTGCCTCAAAAATATATAAGAACTTAAAGGATGTCTTTTTGGAAAAAGGCTTGATTAATAAGGAAAAATACGAGGAAATTAATTTAAGGCAGCTAAAAACTGGAGAAAGTGAAGAGGAAGTTATCAAAGCTTTGAGGATTGTTTCGGATGTAGATTTTATAAAAGCTAAGGCTTTATTTCTAAGAGTTCCTTTTGTTGATTTGGAAACGATAGGTTTTTCACCGGAAGCTTTGACATTGGTACCAGAAAGTGTGGCGCAAAAGTATAAGATAGTACCTTATGGATTGGATACAAAAAACAAAATTTTGTCGATTACTATGGTTAATCCACTTGATTTGGAGACTATAGAGTTTTTGGAAAAAAAGACAAATTTGAAAATAAGTGCGGCTATTTCTTTAGAGAAACAAATTATCTCTTATATTAAAGAAAAATATATTAGGGAAAAGAATATTACTTCGGAGGTGACTAGAGCTTTGGATGAAAGGAAGGATGAAGAGAAATTAATGAAATTGGCTGATGAAAAAGTGGCAGTTGAGGCACCGGTAGCAAAAATAGTTTCAACTATTTTAGAGTATGCTGTTAAATCGAGAGCTTCTGATGTACATATTGAGCCACAGGAAGATACTGTTAGAATTAGATATAGAATTGATGGTATTTTACAGGAAAAATATTTATTGCCGAGAAATGTCCATGAAGCTGTGGTTTCGAGAGTTAAAATTTTATCTAATTTAAAAATAGATGAAAAAAGGGTGCCTCAGGATGGTCGTTTTTTCTTTTCAGCTGATGGTAATGATGTTGATTTACGTGTATCAACTTTACCAACTACTTATGGTGAAAAAGTGGTAATGCGTTTACTTAAAAAGGCTCAAAAGGTACCAACTTTGCCAGAGTTGGGTTTAAGGGGTTTGGCTTTAAAAAATTTAATGAATTCAATTCAAAGACCTCATGGAATTATTATTGTTTGTGGTCCGACTGGTTCTGGTAAAACAACAACTTTGTATTCAGTTTTGGATATTGTGGCAACATCGAGAGTTAATGTGGTGACAGTTGAAGATCCAGTTGAATATCAAATGAAAGGAGTAAATCAAGTTCAGGTTAATGTTCAAGCTGGTTTAACTTTTGCGTCAGCGTTGAGATCTTTTTTGCGTCAAGATCCAAATGTAATCATGGTGGGAGAAATTCGTGATACTGAGACAGCAGAATTGGCTATTAATGCAGCTTTGACTGGTCATTTAGTTTTTTCAACTTTGCATACCAACGATGCTTCTGGAGTTCCCCCTCGACTTTTGGATATGGGGGCAGAACCTTTTTTATTGACATCTTCTTTAAATTGTGTGGTTGGTCAAAGAGTTTTAAGAAAGGTTTGTAAGGATTGTGTTAGTGAAATGGAGATACCGGCTGATAAATTAAGTGAATTGAAAAATACTTTAGGTCCAATTTTCAATATGATTGAGGATAAATTTGCGAAAGATGGTAAAAAATTGACTATGCCTAAAATAGTTGGTTGTGAAAAGTGTAACAATACTGGTTATTTAGGGAGAATTGCTATTTATGAAGTAATGCCAATTACGGAAAAATTGAGTAAATTAATAGTAGAAAAAGCAGCTGCTTCGGATATCCAAAAATTAGCGATGGAAGAAGGAATGTTGACAATGAAACAAGATGGCTACGTGAAGGTTTTGGAGGGAGTTACTAGTATGGATGAAGTTATTAGAGTGGCACAA
>JAQVXB010000031.1 GCA_028709405.1 Candidatus Shapirobacteria bacterium | reverse complement strand
TTTAACCTCAACCACTGTTTTCCCTTGATTAACTAATTCATTTTTTTGGTCCTGATTTTTTTGAATTTCAATTTTTTGATTATCAATTTTTCCCACCACTCCCACTCCTTCAATATTTTTAAAATCAACACATTTTTCCAATTTTATATTTCTATTCTTTGCTTCTGTTACAATCGCTTTTGCCAACGGATGTTCTGATAAATTTTCCACACTGGCAGTCAATTTTAAAATTTTTTCTTCATCATATTTTTTATCAATTATTACCAAATCACTCACCTTAACTTCACCCTTAGTAACAGTTCCGGTTTTATCAAAAACTATCGCATCAATTTTACTAAGCCTTTCCAAAGCCTCAGCATTTTTAATTAAAATTCCATTTTCGGCTCCTCGACCAACCCCAACAATTATTGCCGTTGGTGTGGCCAAACCTAAAGCGCAAGGGCAGGCGATTACCAAAACACCCACCATTGATAAAATCGCCATTGATAAATCTTGTCCTAAAATTAACCAAGAGCTAAAAGCTAAAATACTAATTACTAATACTATCGGCACAAACACCCCTGAAATTTTATCGGCTAAATTTTGAATCGGAGCTTTACTTCCTTGTGCTTCTTCCACAATTTTAATAATCTGAGCCAACACTGTTTCTTCGCCAATTTTGGTGGCTCTAAATCTAAAACTTCCTTGTTTGTTAATTGTCGCTCCAATTACTTGATCGCCAGTTTTTTTATCTACTGGAATCGGCTCACCGCTAATCATCGACTCATCAATCGAACTACTACCTTCCGTAATTATTCCATCCACTGGAATTTTTGCCCCTGGTTTAATAATCAAAATATCGCCAATTTTTACTTCACTAATTGGCATTTCTATCTCTTTTCCATTTATCCAAATCAAAGCTGTTTTTGCCTGTAATCCAAGCAATTTTTTAATTGTTTCACCAGTTTTTTCTTTGGAATTATTTTCTAAATATTTTCCCAAAGTCACAAAACCAATTACCACAATTGTCACATCAAAATAAGTTTCTGGAGATAAATTAAAATAATTTTTAACTTGAGGAAAAAGAACAATTATTGAACTATAAAGATAGGCGGTTAAAGTTCCCACTCCTATCAATGTATCCATATTCGCCACTCCAAATTTAAAGAATCTAAAAATACCTTGTAAAAATTGTTTACCAATCCAAAAAATAGTTATCGTCGCCAAAATTAACAAAATTATATTTAAAAAATCCATTGGTATTGGAAGATTTGGAATAAAAGAAAAAGATTTTGCTGCAATATCCCAAATCATAACCAAAAATACAAACAACGAAATTGGCAAAATAAATTGAATTTTATTTATTTGTTCATCATTTTTTTGATGATTACTATCATCTTCTAAAATCTCAAAACTATAACTCAATGGGGTAATTATTTGATTTAATTTTTGGATATCAATCAAACTTTTATCGTAATCAATAATAGTAGATTCAGTGGCAAAATTAACTTTAATACTTTTTACCCCTTCAATTTTTTTAAGTTTATTTTCAATGATATTGGCACAACTGGCACAATGCATTCCTTTTATTTTCAATTTTTCCTTGGTCATATTAAATTTGGTATAAATTTTTTCTCCACTCATTTAACATTTTAATACTATTAGTCAAAAATTCTTCGACTGCATCAGCATTATTTAAAATTTCAGCTCTATTAGATTTTAATCTAGTTTCTTTAGTCATTAAAATTCCAGACTGATGATGAGCAATTAATGCATTTATAAATCTCAAATCATATTTTTCATCATAAGTACCAAAATTGGCCACTATTGGGTCAGTCACTTTTCTTGAATCGTTATACCAATCTTTTTTCCATTTATATAGTTCATTAATAGCTGTTGGTTCATTTTTTAAAATTTCAGCAGTTAAATCTTTTATTTCTTGTCTTTTTGTTTCAGAGGCTGCCTTTTCGGCCATCAACATTGCTCCACGGTGATGAGAAATCATTGCATTAATATAACGAAGATCAAACCAACGATCAGATACTCCCAAATCCATAGTATTTTTTTCATACATCGATAATTTGTATTCTGGAGTTAAATAATATCCAAAACCAATACCAACAATTGTGAAGATAATAATTAATGCTATTACTAAAAAACTATTTTTATTCGATGACATTTACTACTCCTTTATGGGGCACACCCATAGCGCAAACAAATTTATAACTACCAACTTTTTGTGGGGTAAATTCCATAACTATTGTAGTTCCGGCTCTCAAAGTTTGAGCTCTGTTAGCCAAGGATGGCAACAATATTGTCGACATACACCCATATTCATTTTCTTTAACTACAATTTCCAATCTTACTTTTTCTTCCTTTTTTACTACTACTGGATTTGGATCTAATCCTCCAAAACGGGTATAAGACATTTTCACCACCCTCGCTGTTTCTTTGTTTTCTGTTTTTAAAGTCTCCCTTTTGTTTATCCCTGCCCTGTCAAGGTCCATAGATACCCCGGAGAGGGCAGAAGGGTAGGGAAGGGTTTTTAGGTTTATAATTCCAAACTGAAAATTCAAATTATAAATCACAAAAAATAAAACTAATAATCCAATTGTTTTTTGATTTTTTAAAAATTTCTCACTCGACAATCCAATTAAAAACAAGGGAATACTACTTCCTGCCACAAATGAAGCCATAATTAAAGTTCCACTAACCCAGTTACCACTCATTACGGCCACACTTTCGGTTAATAAAGTAAAACCACAAGGCAAAAGCACTGTTAATAATCCCAAAATCCAAGGGGTTTTTTTGTCCATCACTCTTTTACTAATTGATTTTGGTAAATTTAGATTTATCTTTTTTGCCCATTCAAATCCCAACATTTGTAATCCCAAAATTGTCATTAAAATTGAAATTAAAACCACTAAAACATTAGTCAATCCACCAATTGCCAATCCTTGTCCTACCATCCCCAAAACTGCTCCCAAAATTGTATATCCCACCAACCTTCCAATTAAAATTTGAATTGTTTTTCCAGGATAAGACAAAATTATTCCACTCATCAATGCTCCACAAGTGGATATACCAGCCACCAATCCTAAAATAAAAAAAACAATTAAAGAACTTTGACTATTTATATTTAAAAAACTTCCTAAACCCAAACTATTTAAAATCAAAAAGAATATTATTATTCCCACTGCTATTACCCACCACCATTTCTGAAAAAAAATTGCCCTGTCAAGGGAAATGTTGTGATTTATCGCGACAAAGGGTTTATTTTCAATCTCCAAAAAACTATAACCATTTTTCTTAAAAATCTTATTTAATTCTTCCGCTCTAATTTTTTTGTCGCTTTCCAATTCCATCCTATTATTGGCCAAATCTACCTCAACTTTTTTCACTCCCTTAGTTTTTTCTAATCGGTCTTCAATTAAGATCTCACAACTTTTACAATGCATTCCTTTTACCTTATAAAAGTTTTTCATTTTATTTATTAAATAATTTAGTAACTTTAAGAATCTCTTGAGTCATTTCTTCTTTTCTCTTTTCGTTACCACTTTTCATTGCTGTCGAAAAACAAGTTTTCAAATGATTTTCCATCAACATTTGATGAGCCGACTTTAACAGGCCAATCACTGCCAAATTTTGTTGCATCACATCAATACAATATTCACCATTTTCCACCATCTTAATTATTTTGCCCAGATGGCTTTGGGCTTTTTTGAAATTTGTTATTGTTTCCATACCTACACCTATGGTACAGGTATTAATAATTTTTGTCAACCCCAAGATGTATAATAATCCATGGAAAAAATAAAAATATGTAAAAATGGTCCCTATCTAGTAACCGATGTTCCTCTAAACCAAGAGAATCTTGAATCCGATAAAGACGGTCATCTAATCCGTGGTAAAACTGGCAAAAAAATTACTGATCAAAAAGAATATTCTCTTTGTCGTTGTGGTCAATCAAAAAATATGCCATTTTGCGATGGTTCTCATCGAGATTGCCAATTCGATGGCACTGAAAATCCCCAAGCCAAACAAAAATTTGAAGATGTCGTCGACCAAATAGATGGTCCAGATCTTATTTTAAAAGACGCCGTTGATTTGTGTGTTGGTATTGGCTATTGTCATCGTGAGGGTGGAGTTTGGTATCAAACCGAAAATTCTCAAGATCCAGAATTGAAAAAAACTGCTATCGAAATTTGTGGAGATTGTCCTTCTGGCCGACTTGTCGCTGTCGATAAAAAAACCGGCAAACCCATTGAGCCAAAATTGGCTAAATCAATTGATGTGGCCGAATATGGTCCTCTTTGTGTCAAAGGGGGAGTTTCTATTGAATCTGTCGATGGCACCACCTATGAAAATCGAAATAGAGTTACTCTTTGTCGTTGTGGGAAGTCTCGAAATAAGCCATTTTGCGACGGTTCTCACCAAGACTAAAAATCAAAAAGATAGAAAAAATTATTACCATTAACAAGCCAGAGATTAAATCACTAATCCAACCTTTGGTAATTTCTGGCCAGAATTCATTTAACCCCAATATCTGAAAATAATTTAAAAACTTTATATTACCGTTTCTAATTGAAGTGAAAATCAACACTCCAATATGAATCAAAGCAGTCAACAACACAAATTTTAAAAAACTTTTTAATATTTTTTTAATTATTTTCATAAATTAGTATATCTTAATTATTTTTCCCTCTTGACAATTATGTTATCTAGTTCTAACATATAGTTAGAAATAATTAATATGAAAACTAAAATCAAAGAATACCGAGCCAAATTAAATTTAACTCAAGATCAATTGGCCAATTTGGTTGGTGTTCGTCGTGAGACGATTGTTTTTTTAGAACAGGGTAGATATAACCCCAGTCTTAAATTAGCTCATGACGTTGCTGTTACTTTAAAAACATCGATAGACAAACTTTTTATTTTTTAAAAATTTCTACTTACTATTTACTAATTAACTAAATAACTAAAAATGATTGGAAACGCAAAATGGTTTAATGTTAGAAAATATACTGGTTGGGGATTAACCCCAAACTGCTGGCAAGGTTGGGCTTATATTTTTGCCTTTATTTTTCCCATTGCCATTATTTCAAACTTAAATATCGATCCTAATTACAAAAATATTTTTAGTTTTATTATTGTCGGCATTCTTCTTATCGATACTCTTCATATGATGTCACAAATAAAAAAAGATGAACGCGAAAAACTTCACGAAGCCATCGCTGACAGAAATGCTTTATGGTTTCTTCTTTTCGGTCTTATTGCTTGGGGTTTTGTTAAACAAATTATGGATCCTATTTTTATTGGTATTCTTCTTGCTGCCACCGCCGTCAAAGCCATCACTCAAATTTATTTACGCGATAAATAATAATCAGATTTTTCTACTATCATAAGCCCAATGTAACAAAGCTTGCCTTTGTCGTCGTCGGCAATCAAATTCTCCCATCGGACAATATTTTTTAATTTGTCCCAAATGTCGTCTAAAAGCCATCCATCTTTTTATTTGTCTTTCATCATCTTCATGTCTTCGACCAAAGAAATATCGGCAATACCATTGAAACCAACCTCTAGGATCATCTGGGTTAATCCATCCTTTTTTATTCCACACTGACAATGGTTGACTGGCATTAATTTTAAAAAAATTTAATTTTTGATCATGATATTCGTGACACAATTTAGCTTTTTTAAACCATTCTTTTGGAAATTCATCCCTACAGTCTGTCATATATTTTCCTCCAAAAACTCCCAATTCCAACATCTCTTTTGGACTCAATTCTGGCTTAAATCTTGGATCAAAATTTTTTCCCTCCGGCTCTGTTAAAAAATAAAAATATTTTTTTTGCATTAAATCACTAACGAAAATTTTCTTCATTTTTTTTAATCAAATATAATTTATTATTTTTTCTTACTTTTTCTTCTGTTTTAAAAGTTAAGATGTTTCCATCCATTTTTATCTCAAAAAATTCACCCCTAATAACCCCAGTACTTGGACCAATTATCAGGTAATTGAATCCATTTTGTATTCTTTTTTTAGTTGTTAATTTTATTTC
>JAQVXB010000030.1 GCA_028709405.1 Candidatus Shapirobacteria bacterium | reverse complement strand
AATAATGACATGTCACACTGTGATTGATGATCCCCAAAATGAGTGGGGTATGGTTTTTCAAAGACTAGTAAAGGTGGTTGATGCTTTTATTGTAATGACTCAAAATAGCGCCAAGAAATTAATTGACCTTTATGGGGTTAAAAAAAGAAGTATAACAGTTATTCCTCATGGAACTCCTGATATAGGTTATAACTCTGGCGAGAGATATAAAAAGAAAAAAAAATTATCCAATAGAATAGTTTTGGGTAATATAAATTTGTTATCGGAAAATAAGGGAATTGACTATTCGATTGAAGCAGTGGCCGAGATTGCTAAAAAATATCCTCAAGTTTTATATTTGGTGATTGGCCAAACACATCCTACAATTTTGGAAAAAGAAGGAGAAAAATATCGAAATAGTTTAAACAGAAAAATTAAAGAATTGGGTATTGAAAGAAATGTTAAATTTATAAATCGATATTTAAGTTTAGAAGAATTGGTTGAGTGGTTGAAAGTAATAGATATTTATATAACTCCATATTTAGAGAAACAACAATCCTGTTCTGGGGCTTTGGCTTATGCGGTTGGGGCGGGTAAAGCTTGCATCTCAACTGGATATTTATATGCAAAAGAAATTTTAGGCGAAGGAAGAGGTATCTTAGTTCCCTTTAAAGACCATAAAGCGATTGCAAAAGCAGTGTTAAGACTCTTGGATAATCCAGAAGAAAGAAAAGAAATGGAAAAAAAAGCTTATAAATATGGTCGATTTATGACTTGGTCAAGTGTGGCACTGCAACATCTTGACTTATTTGAAGAAGTTATTAAAAAACATGGGGTTAAAAAAACAAATTAGTTATTTATTAAAAATAACTGATAAAACTGGGATAATCGAACATTGTGTGGGTAATAAAGTAAATTATAAAGAGGGTTATTGTGTTGATGATAATGCACGAGCATTACAAGTTTGTTTAAGATTTAAAGACCAATATCCAGAACTAGAAAAAGTTATGGTTATTTATTTTAATTTTTTGAAATTGGCCTGGAAAAATGAAAAACTTTATAATGATCTTAATGAAGATTTAATATGGAAAGAAAATTTTTTTATTAACGGCGAACACTGTGGGCGGGCTTTATCGGCATTAGGGGAGATGATTTACTTTAATCAAAATTGTGATGAAGCAAAAAAAATGTTTGATCAAATTTATGGACTTATTAAAAGTAATAATACGGAATATATAAGAGCAATAGCTCAAACGATATTGGGATTACAATATTATCGACAAGATGAAATAAAAATTTGGGCAGATAAATTAATTGATAAATATTCTTTAGAAAAAACGAATGAGTGGAAGTGGTTTGAAGCAATTTTATCTTATGATATTGGCCGTGTTCCACTATCGTTATTGACTGCTTATCAGATAACAAAAAATGAAAAATATTTGGAAATAGCAATTGAATCTTTAGACTTTTTAACAGAAATTACTTTCGATAAGGAAAAAGATTGTTTTGTATTTCCGGGAAATAGAGGTTGGTTTACTAAATCCGGTAAACGTGCTGTTTATGATCAACAACCATTAGAAGCAGGATCAATTGTGGAAACTTATTGTTTGGCTTATAAAATTACTAAAAATAAAAAATATAAAAATTTGGCGTTAAAAGCTTTTGCTTGGTATAGTGGTAAAAATATTATAAAAACCAACATGATCGATTCAAAAACTGGTGGAATTCATGATGGTTTTAGTAATAAAAGAATAAATAAAAATCAAGGAGCGGAATCAGTTTTGGCTTATATTCTGGCTTATAGTTTTATAAAAAAAATAGAATAAGATTTACGATAAAGACCTAAGAATAAAGATAATAATTAAGATTATAACGGCTAAAGAAATAAAAGTTATTTTTTTGGACATCTTATTTTTTCTTGGCTTTTGGCAATTTCTTTTTCGTTTTTTTTAGATAAGTTTCGGCTTTATCTTTAGTGGTGTCTAAAATTTTTTTTACTTTATCTCGATTCTTCTTGTCTTTTAGAGCAAAAACTCCAGCAATAGCAGCTCCAACTCCAACTAAAGCTCCAGTAACACCAGCAACAACAGCAAATTTATTTTTCTTATTTTTTATTTTATTCATATGTTGAGTATTTCATTTACAGTAATACTTGTCAAATAAACTTTTTTATTTCATTAAAAATATAATTATATTTCAAGTTTTTTAAATCAGTACTATCAAAAATTAAAATTTTTCCGCCAATTTTCATTGGTTCAAATTTGCCTTTTAATAGGAGAGGTTTGAGTTCGTCATAATTAGAAGTGTCGCAATGACCAGGATGGCGTTGACCAGATTCTGACCTGGCTTTAAACCTTTCAAAAAGAACTTGACCGTCGGACTGACACATTATCTGAATTGGAAAATAATCGTATTTTTTTAATCTAGATAAAATTTCTTTGGTTTCAAATTCAGCTTTGAAATTACTTTCAATGATCAACGACGAAGTAAAAGGCATAAAACTATCTAAAAAATAATGAATGAGACTATAACTGGCAGTACCGACCTTTTGAGACCATTGACGATTACTCCATCCTAGGTCGTCAAATAATATTTCTTTAATACTATCTTTAGTTATTAAAGGTAATTTAAATTTTTGAGAAAGGTTTTTGGCTAAAGTTGTTTTACCGGTGCAAGAAGGACCAGAAATAATAATCAATAATGGTTTATTCATCAAAAAAGTATAACAGAAATGATATCCATCTTTTTTTAAAATTGTTATTAAAAGATATTATTTGAATAAAAACATAATAAATTGATATATAGTATATAGTAATTATTATTACATATAATATCTTATTGATTAATGAAATTATATGAGAATATAATGTACCTATAGAATATTTAAAAGTGATATCAATAAATAATGAGTCACACTGAATCATCCATTAGATCTTATGGAGGAAACGGTGGTTTAGTGACTGGTTCGTGTCATGTCTATGAAAGGGGTGACAATAAAATTATGGTTGATATGGGAATGTTTCAGGGTCGAGACGAAATAATATCAGAGACTGGAAAACAAAGAAATTTAGAACCAATTAGCGAAATTTGCAGAGGAACATCGACAGTTTTAGTAACTCACGCTCATATTGATCATACAGGAAGATTGCCATTGATATTTAAAAATGGTTTTACTCCAAATATTTACGCTACGGAAGAAACAATTGGGTTTATGGAAGTATTGCTTTATAACTCGGCAGATATTCAAAAGAAAGATAAAGACCAAATTCAAATTTATTCTAAAGAGGATGTGGATATTTTGTTAAAAAAAATGAAAAAAGTGGAACCTTTTGAAGAGGTTCCAGTGGGAAATCATAATAGTAAAATTAAGGCCTGTTTTTTACCGAATGGTCATGTAACTGGAAGTACTTCAATAGTTTTAAGGGATGGACAAAATAAGGAAAATATTTTATTTACTGGTGATATTGGTAGACCAAATCAATTATTGTGTGGTGGATACAATGAATATACCGATAAATATCCTGATTGTAGAATCAATACAGTAGTGACTGAATCAACTTGTTCAGAAAATATTCCAGTTACTTTTGAAGAAAGGGAGAAAAATATTTTAGAAGCAATATTAAAAACAGGAGATCGAGGAGGAAATTCGCTGTTTCCAGTTTTAAATTTTCATCGACTTCAAGAAATAATAGAAATGGTTCACCATTGGCAAGAGGATGGAAGATTACCACTTGACTACAAAATAATTATTGACGCTCCAACTGGAATGAAAATTTCAGAAGTTTTTGACGATTTAGGACCAAATCATTTAACAGCTAGATATGGTAATGATCCTTCTTTTTATAAAACAAGTGAAAGTAGTAGAAATCGTTTTGTCCTTAAAAATTCAACTGTAATTGGTTCACATGAAGAATCAAAATTAAATGCAAAAAATTTAGCTAATACTCAAGAAAAATATATAATATTGGCTAGTGGAGGGATGGCTAATAATGGTAGATCATTAAATTATATTAGTGGTGAATTTAACCAGAATTCAAATAACTCTGTGGTGTTTACTTGTTATCAGGTTCCAGGAACGAAAGGGGCAGAAATGTTAAGTGCAGAAGAAAAAATTAAATTAGAATTAAAGAAGAAAAAGAAAGCAGAAATTATGTGGACTGATGGTAATACTGGCCATGCCACTGGTCCAGAAATAAATAATTTTATAGAAAGATTTAATTTAAATGACCTTCATAATATAATTGTGACTCATGGAAGAAATCCAGCGAGAGAGGCATATGTAAAGGACACAAAGGGAAGAGATTATTATAAAAATATATCAATGATGGTTTTACCTGTTATTAGACAAAGAGTTAAATTATATACCTAGATATTATCTATAAATTAAGAGGTGTTTACGTTTGATTTGACTGCCACAAACCATGAACATTACAATATTCTCTAGCTTGGACATTATCGGCTTGAATTTTAAAAATTGCGATAGGTTTATCCCCTGGTTTCAGAAATTGTCGATAAACTTTGCCGTCAGCAATTATTTCAATAAATTCTATATAGTGAGCTTCTTCCATGGGATGAGGGATAGATCCAACCTCGATAATTGTTTCTGTATTTGTTTTTGTAATTACTGGAACGTGTTTTTCAAAACCAATATCAGTATCTTTGGTAACCAATAATTCCATTGGTTGACCACAACAAACAAGTTGTCCATTCCCGGCATGAAGAAGTTCAACAATATTACCGCAAATAGGACATCTATAGATTTGATTTATTTTAGTCATATATTATTATGACTCAATTATTTAATTAAGTCTAATTATTTTTTGGGCCACCAGGGAATAAAGACTGAAACTTTCTTTTTATATTTTTCAAACTCTGGATTACCTTCATATTTTTTTTCTAACAATGGAACACCAGATACTTTTAATATTAAAAAAGTTATAGTTAACGGGCCAATAATTGTCCACCAATTTGGGTTAAGGTTAATTAACCAAATTCCCCACCACATAGTTACTTCTCCAAAATAATTTGGATGTCGACTGTTGGCCCATAAACCGCTTTGCATTATTTTACCCTTATTGTTGGGATTGTTAATAAATTCCTTTAATTGTTTGTCGGCGGTAGCTTCGAAATAAAAACCGACAATCCAAATAAAAATTCCTAAAATATTTAACCAATTTAGATTTTGTTGAGAAAAAATAATCGGCCAACAAATTAACCACATAAAAAATCCTTGAGTAATAAATACTTTTAAATAGGCATTATTTTTCCATTGTTTATACCTATAATCTTCTTTTTTATTTTTGTTTCGATTATAAATATGAATAGCCAACCTTAATCCCCAGATAGAAACTAGTATTAAAGAAATTAATAATTTAAAACTGGGATTAAATAATAGATTATAAATAGTCACTAAAATAAAACCTAATCCCCAAGCAGTGTCGGCAATATCATTTCTTTTTTTGACAATTGAAAGACCATACCAGATGGTCATATAAATCCAAATTAAAATTGCTGTGTTTATAGCCATTTATTTAAAATTAAAAAACTAACGCCGGCAACTGAGCCTGACAAAACAGCTCCCCAAATTAAATCAACAATAGTAACGATTAAAGGCCAGTCTTTAATGGTAGCCAAATTGGTTAAATCATAGGTAGCATAGGCACAAAAACCGAATAAAGCCCCCATTAAAATAGCTGAGATAAGAGAACCTTTTTGAAGGGCTGGTGAGAGAGCTAAAACTACTAATCCAAAAATATAAATTAAATAAAAAATACCAGCAGCTAATAAATTTGGGGGTTTAGCCATTAAATAACCCAAGTGTTTAGCATAAAAATTTTTGGCTACTACTGTTAACCAAACTCCATCAATTAATAAAAAACTAAAAAGGGCAACAAAATATTGTTTAATCATATTTTTTGTTTAAAAAATTAAAGTTTAATTATTACTGAGGCTGATATTATTAAAAATAAGCCAATAGAATTTAAAATATAAGAAATAACAATAAATTTAGGGGTACTGATCTTTGATAAACCCATTAGGCTAATTCCGACTTCGTCGGGAAGAGGTGAGGCTATAATAATGGCACCGATAACTGGAAGTATCCAATTGAAGTATTTGGAATAAAATAATTTTTTAAGATGATTCTTGTGGTCAATTTTATTATAAATTTCTTTAATTTCATTAAAGAGATTGTCTTTAATTAAATTAAAAATTAACAAATCGCCCACTACAGCACCAAGAGCAGCAATTAGGGCGATTTCTATGGGTAATAAAACTTCGGCAAGGGTAAATAAAATTAAAGCACTGGTGGCAACGGTAAAAGTTGAAACAAAAAGGATACCAGCAATAAAAGCACCAATATAACCAAATCCATTTAGGTGAAGTAAAAAAGAATGAAAAATTTCTATCCTGGATAAAATGATGGCTAACATAATACAAAAGAAAAGTATGGTTAGATTTTTATATCTCCAAC
>JAQVXB010000029.1 GCA_028709405.1 Candidatus Shapirobacteria bacterium | reverse complement strand
ATTGATTCAATTGAATTAAGTGGAAAAATAATATTAAGAAGTAAAAATTAAATGCAAAAAATAATCTATTTAACCACCAATAAAGACAAAGCATATGAAGCCCAAGAGTTTTTTGGTAAAAAATTAGGGATCAACATAGAAATAATGGAACCAGTTTTTAAACTAATAGAAATTCAAGCAGAAACATGTGCTGACGTTGTTGCTTTTACTGTAAAATATGCCGCTGATAAAATGCAAAAACCTGTTATTAAATCCGATGCTGGGTTTTATATAGATGCTTTAGGGGGGTTACCAGGTCCATATAATACTTATTTTGATAAACAAATTGGTACAGAAAAATTTTTAAAGTTAATGGAAAATGAAAAAAATAGAAAAGCTAGAATCGAATATAGTTGGGCTTATTGTGAACCAAATGGATTACCCAAAGTCTTTACAGATGGAACTACTGGTACATTAGCCTATCAATCATCAGGTCAAAGTAGTCGTTGGGTAGATAAATTTTTTATTCCCGATGGAGAAACTGAAACCATTAGTGCTATTCGTGACAAAGATTATCAAAAAGCAAATAGCTTTTGGGGTAATGCCAAAGAAAAATTATTTTATTGGTTAAAAGAAAATATATAAAGGAGTTTTATGTCCAAATACAATATTAATAATTATCCTGACAAAAAGGGATTTTTTGGCCAGTACGGTGGATGTTTTTTACCACCAAAAATGGAAAAAGAATTTAAAAAACTTGATGAGTTCTACCAAAATATTAAAAATGATGCTGAATTTATAAATGAATTAAAATATATTCGCAAACATTATCAAGGAAGACCTACACCAATCACTTTTGCTCGTAATTTAACAGAAAAATATAAAGGTGCCGCTATTTATCTAAAGCGTGAAGACTTAAATCATACTGGTGCACATAAACTAAATCATGCAATGGCCTATGCATTAGTTGCTAAAAAAATGGGCAAAACTAAAATAATCGCTGATACTGGGGCAGGTCAACACGGAGTCGCTATGGCTGCCGCTGCCGCTTATTTTGGCATGGAATGTGTAATTTATATGGGAGAAGTAGATGCTAAAAAGGAATCACCAAATGTCGATCGCATGCGTTTAATGGGAACAAAAGTTGTAGTCGTTAAAGATGGGCATGGAAAATTAATTGATGCCGCCAATGCTTCATTTGCTGCTTATGAAAAAGAGGTAGATAAGGCTTTTTATCCAATAGGATCAGTTGTTGGACCTGCACCTATTCCTCAAATGGTACGTGATTTTCAGTCCATTGTTGGACGTGAGGCTCGTGAACAATTTTTAGAAATAACTGACGGTAAATTACCAAATAAGGTTATTGTCTGTGTGGGTGGTGGATCAAATGCAATGGGTATTTTCAGTGGCTTTTTAGCTGACGATGATATTGAAATCTATGCTGCAGAAGCACTTGGTCGATTAAAAAATACCAAAAAAAATATAGTAGGGGAGCATGCGGCTACAGCCACCTTTGGCAGGAAAGCTATTATGAGTGGTTTTAATAGCTTAGCCCTAGCCGACAAAGATGGTAATCCTGAACCAGCTTACTCTGTTGCCTCTGGACTTGACTACCCAGGTTTTGGACCAGAACAAGCATTTCTTAAAGAAATCGGACGAGTTAAATTTGAAGCTATCAATGATGATGAAGCTATATCTGCATTCTATGAACTCTCAAAACTGGAAGGTATTATTCCAGCGTTGGAGTCAGCGCATGCAGTTGCACTAGCCACTAAAATAGCTCCTAAATATCCAGGTCAAACAATATTAGTAAATTTATCAGGCCGTGGTGACAAAGATATCGATTTTATTTTGAATAATTACAACAAATTAGAAAAATAGAATCATTTTTTTTTAAAAAATTATAAATTTTTTTATTAAAACTAATTAAGTGGTATCAAATACGTAGATTTATTCCAAATCTGTTCCATTCGTCGAGCATATTGGACTAGAACTATTTTTAAACCCAAAAATAGTTCTAACTTTTCACTACCCCTACTGGATTAAAGAATTTAATTTATACTCCAAAAAACAAAATTTTTTGATAACATAGGCCATGTCTGGAAAAGAGTATTTTTCTAGTTCACATAACCAAACAGAAATTAGTAAGATTAGAGAATTTGAAACAAGAAGTGTTCCTGTCAAAAAATTAGAGATTAATCCTGAAAATTTTAGAATTAATTTTTTAAAAAATATTAAAGATAAAGATTTTTCTCGTTGTACTATTCCAGATATTAGGTCTGATTTAGCAGACGATTTTTCAAAAATATATTCAACATATAGAAGCAATCAATTATCAGCAATTCAATTACTTAATGATTTTGAATTAATTAAAGATGATTTAATTAGCCTTTTACCTGAAAATATTGATGATATATCAAATTCAAATAAAATACTCTACAAAAGACAACCAGGGTTGGTTGAAACAATAGAAGGAACTTTAATTAGACTTGATAAATTAGAAAAAATAGAAAGTGTTTTTAAAAATCATGTAAATGGTATTATTGTTGGCGGTTCTATGAGCTATGGTCCATTTTACAATATTAGAGAGAATTTAGATTCTACTGGTAGTTCTGATATAGATTTAATTATGATTATTGATGAAAATAAATTAAGTGAAGATTGGGGTTTCCTTAATGAAATAGATTTTTTAAATAAAGAAGATAAAGATATATTTTTAAAGAGAAAGGATAAATTTTTATCATTTTATAAAAATGGAACGGCTAATATCTTGAGTAAGAAGTTTAATTTAAAAGATTTTGATTTTGAAATTAGTATTCACTTTTTTCCAGAAAATATCTTTTCAAATATGGTTAATGAAAGGTTGTTAAGAGATTTGTCTTTAAATGAAGACCATGTTTGTCTACTTCGTGATTATAAAGACAATCATTTTTCTCATAAACAATGTTGTCAAAAATCATTTTCCGGGAAAACATACGAATTTATAGTTCCCACAGAAGAAATAGTTGATGATGGTAATATTACTACATTACCGGGTTATATAATCTCTAATCAAGAATTTTATCCAGGGATATATCAAAATTTAATATCACCAATATTTTCTGTTTATTTAGATAATGATGATATCAATAATAAAATCAATTTATTTAAACAAATTATTCTAGATAGACTCTTGAAAGAGAAAGAAACAAACAAAGAGGATAATTTCCAATCTTCCCATGTGAGACAAGATTATTTTTCACCATCACTTACTAATTCTTTAAATAAATATTAAAGTATACATATGATAAATAAATTTAAATTAGGGATATTTTTAAACATTTTGACCTCAAATAGAGAACAGTGGTTAAAAGATATTAATTTTATTAAAACAATCTCTGGCCTAAACCATTTAGAAATTTGGTTAGAGGCTTATTTATCTCCACAAGATATTAATTGGCTAAAAGAACAATTATTTGATTATCAATTAATTATTCATGCCCCATTTACTTCCATGTCTTTAGTTTCTGGACATAATCTAATTGATGAAGCCAGTATCAAAATTATTAAAAAAACTATTGACCAATCTGTTGCTTTAAATGCTAATTTAATAACAGTTCACAGTGGTAAATATCCTGTTTATTCTAATCCTCAAAAAGCTAGTAAAATTTTTTCAGAAAATTTTCAAAAATTAATCAATTATGCTAATAAAAAAATAATTTTAACAACCGAAAATATGCCTATTCGTAGAGGAGCTGAAAATCATTTTCCTGTACTTGAGGAACTTGGCAATTTATCTAAAATAATTTCTGATATTAATTACACAATAGATATTGGTCACTGTATCCAAAATGGTGAAGATTTTTATCAATTTATTACTAAAAATAAGAATAAAATTAAAGATATACATTTTCATAATGCTGTTAAAAATGGCAAAGCCCATTACGGTCTTCAACTACCAGGAGAATTAGATTTTAAAAAATTAATTGGTTTTTTAAATAAAATTAATTATCAAAATTATTTAACGTTAGAGGTTTTAGATAATGAAGATAAAATTAAATCAATTAAACTAATTAATAATTTATAAAGCAAGTTCTAATTGAGTCCAAGGCCAGGAGCAAATAGAACAGAATCATAACTTTTATCCAATTTAGTGTAATATCTATTTATGGAAAATATAAACACAACTCACGAAGCACCATCTCAATCCTTTATCACTCCAACTCCACCAATTCCTCAAAAAAATATTTATAAACCTTTATTTTTTATTTTTTTTGTTTTATTTTTAATTGTCACCAGTATTTCAATAATCCTTTTATTTCCCAAAGGTCAATCAATCCCTCAAACTTCTCAAATAAATGAAAGTGTAACACCAACTTCAATAGCAACCCCAACTTCTAATCCCACTTCTAATTTTAAAACTTACATAAACAAAAAATACGGCTACTCAATAAAATATTTAAATAATTGGGCATTTAGAGAATTTCCCGATCTTCGATCAGGCGCTGGTTTTAAACTTATATCTGACATTGATATAGATGAACCATATACCACAGAGTTTATAGTAGTTGATGCCAGAGGTCGTGATGGAAACCACTTCAATACTAATTTTGATGAATATGTAAAAGTTGCTGGTACATATGAAATTGAAGGGTATGAAAGTTTGGCGAGTATTAAAAAAATAACCACAGATACTGGTCTAATAGGATATGAAACAACTTGGATTTACTCAACCCGCAAAGGTACTAAAGCAACCTCACTGCCAATTACCTATTTTAACCCGACCAATAGCAGTGAATATACAGTACAAGTAAGTTTAAACGATGAAAATTATATAGATGATTATCATAAAATAATTTCTACCTTTACCTTTGATCAATGATTCTAAATCTGTTCCATTTCTCGAGTCCCCACTTTTTAGCTTCAAATTTTAATGACCCGCCATGGACATAAGAACTTTGATAAAATAACACATGACGGAAACAATAACCAATAATGAAGGACTTATCAATCAAGAAATTCAAAAAACTGAACAAAGAAACAGAATAGAAACTTCTGCTGCGTTAATTGAAAATCCAATTAGAGATGGAGAAATTGGAGCCGACAAGGTTTTTATACAAGCAGATAGTATTAGTCATAATGATGACAGTAGAAAGTGGATAATAAATATTAGCTCTCAAGATAGTAGTGTAGTTTTAGACGACAAGTGGAAAGAAAAACTATCTTTAGAAAATTCTCCCATAGTAATGGATTTAAGGAAAGGTGGTGGAGAAAAAAAATTAATTTCTGGTGGAACTTGGGTTTGGGTAGAAGATTCAAAAGGGAATAAAAATTTAGCCTTAATGAGAAGAGATAAAGGAGCTCCATTTGATGCCTTTTGTTTAACAGGACCAGCTGGAAGATGTGGCGAAAAATTATCTAAAACGTCAATTGATGAAACTAACCAAGAATTTATCTTTTTGAAATCAAACAATTCTAGTGAAAATAGATTATTGACTTTTTATCGTAATGAAGAAGATAAGGAAGAAGCTGTGCGTCAAAAATTACGACAGGTAGGTGAAGTTTTTAAGGCTTTGATGGATAATTATGAAAAAACAGGTAATCAACAAAGTAAGGATGATTCTGAATATCTAGTCACTAGTATTAATGGAGAAGAAAATTTAGAGCTTATTAAATTAAATGAAGTAAAAGATGAAGAACAAGAATTAGATGAAATTATAATGACTATTGATGGGAAAGAAGTTGATAAAGTAAAAGGTATTGCTTTTATGGATGAAGGAAATAATACATTAGAAGTCAGAGAAGTAGTTAATATTAAATTACCTGAAGGTTCAACGTTATCAAAAGTAATGGATGGAGAAGTCTTTTTAAGAAAAACTAGCTTAATACCTGAAAAAGAATTAAAAAGTTTAAAAGATGACAAATTGGTTCCAGCCTTAAGAAATTATATTGAAAGGATAGCTAATAAATAGTTAATCATTAAATTGATAAACAAGTCCTAATTGAGTCCAGTGAATGGAGTATTTTGATATAATAAATTATGTCTAAAAATCCTATTATCAATGCTCTAAGTGCTTCAATTTACATTATTCTTGTTGTTTCTATTATGAATTGGGTCACTCAGCCTTTAAAAAACAAACCGGATACTTTTTTTGCACCAGTAATCATGCTGTCAGTTTTAACCCTATCTGTGGCTGTTATGGCTTTTATCTTTTTTTATCAACCTCTCCAGTTTTTTATTGAAGGAAAGAAAAAAGAAGCGGTAAATCTATTTATTAAAACTGTTAGTATATTTGCAATTTTTACAATTTTAGCTTTAATTTTACTTTTTTTTGGTCTGATCTAACTGTTAATTAATTCTAAATATTTAACTCATTGAGTATTGTCACCTTATCTGGAATTTTTAAACTAACGTTGCTATTATTTACATATATATGACAAAAAAAATTACAAAACCAAATTTCACCCAAAATGGTTTTTCTAGTATCCTTTTACTTCTTCTAATAGCTCTAATTATTATTGGTGCTGCTATCGGTATTGATTTTGCTTATATTGCTTACACAGAAAATCAAAATATTTATCCAACCCCAACCCCAGAACCAAATCAAGTAATGACTCCGGTTACCGCCCGTGGAACTTTTAGTAAAAGCAAATATAATGTTAATGTTGTATTAAATTTTAATCTTGAGGGTGGTGTTGTTTCCGGTGAGTTTTCTGGAGATTGTAGTGGTAGTATTTCTGGAAATTATGATGGTCAAGATCATGGGACTATTACTGGTAAAGCTGTTGGTAGTTGTGATCCTTTTCTTGTTCCTATCCCTGCCTCGGCCAATTTTTCTGGTACTGTCTCTCAACAAACAAAAAATGTTTCCATTAATGGCACCGGTTCTGCCATGGGTGTTTCTGGCAGTGGGTCA
>JAQVXB010000028.1 GCA_028709405.1 Candidatus Shapirobacteria bacterium | reverse complement strand
ATAACTTATGAAACTTATAATTGGATTAGGTAATCCTGATAAAAAATATCAAAATACTCGCCATAACTTAGGCCAAAGTATTATTAAACAGTTTGTTGAAACCGAATTAAAAGCATTTTTTTTAACCAAAACAAATCTTTTAGCTCAAATTTTTGAGACTGGGCAGGGGATTGATAAAAATATTTTTGCCTTCTCAACCGAATATATGAATAATTCTGGAATCACTATTCAAAAAATTTCTAACTTCTATAAAATAGACCCAAAAGATATCTATATTATTCACGACGATTTAGATTTACCAACAGGGGAGTATCGGATTCAATTTGATCGAGGACCAGCTGGTCATAATGGCATCAAATCAATTATTGAAAATCTTAATACTCAACAATTTAATCGGATTAGAGTCGGTATCGGTAAACCTCAAAATAACATTCCAATTGAAGACTATGTTCTCCAAAATTTTTCTAAAGAAGAATTAGATTTAATCTCTTCTGTAACTCCAAAAATTTTTGAAGAAATTTACACTATAATTAGAAATTAGAAATTGGGATTTTCGTTATACGGGCTCATAGTTAAACGGTATAATACATCATTCGCATTGATGTGTTCTGGGTTCAATTCCCAGTGAGTCCACCTATGGTCAAACGTATTATTAAATCAGTTACCAGATCAGTCGGTCGCGGGATAAAAAATGATCCCGAAATTCAACGGATTAAAAATCGTTTTCCTCGTTTTTTCAAATTTATAAAAAAAAGATTAACCCCAACCGAAAAATATGGTCTTTATTTAACTATCGGCATTCTGATAACTCTATTTTTTATCTATCTCTTCTTTGGCATAGTCAGAGACTATATTGGTCAAGAAGCCTTGATCAGAGCTGATCTTCGAATAATCAATCTCATCGGCCAATTTCGAACTCCAAAATTAAATCAAAGTATGTTATTTATAACCTACTTAGCCAAAGCCGAAATTATTACCGTCGGAGTAATTATTTTTAGTATTATTTTAATTCTTTTAAAGAATTGGCGATTTTTAAATGCCTTAATAGTATCCGTTGTCGGCGGTGAAATTTTTGTTTGGATTATCAAGAATATTTTTGAAAGACCCAGACCTTCCTTAACCAGCGCCTTAGTCAATGAGAACAGTTATAGTTTCCCCAGTGGTCACACCTTCGTTGCCATAGCTCTCTATGGATTATTAACCTATTTTGTTCTTCAATCAGAAAAAAATAAATTCTATAAAATAATCAGCTTTATTTTTGGAATTGGAATAGTTATTTCAGTAGCTTCTTCCCGAATTTATCTTGGAGCCCATTGGCCATCAGATGTCTTAGCTAGTTTTGTAGTTGGTAGTGCCTGGTTAACTATTATTATTACTTCTCTTAAAATCAAAAAGAAATTTCATCCCATCAAATTTAATCCCCATTTCACAAAAAAAACTATCCTTATATTCAGTCTTTTTTTAATAGCTAGTTGGATAATTTTTATCTTTTCTTTTTATTTAACTAACCCTTTAAAGGAAAAAGGGGAATACATTAAACCAAAAACAATTATTAATTCGACTCAAATTAGTCAAACACTTTTTCAACAACTACCTAAAATTAGCGAATCAATGACTGGTGCTCCAGCTGAACCTATCAACATTGTTATTGTTTCTAATAAAGAAACTCTTCACCAAGCCTTTACTAAATCAAATTGGTTTCTTCTTGACCAATTAAGTTTAAAAACATCATTTAAAATTATTGATTCCATTATTAAAAAATATCCTTATCCTCAAACTCCCGGACTACCTGTTTTTTGGGACACCGAACCAAATTCACTTGGTTACGGCCAACCAACAGAAAAAGACCTTGCTAGTTCTCGTCATCACATTCATCTTTGGGAAACTCCTTTCATGACTGAAAACAATGAATCAATTTGGGTAGGTACTGCTCACTTTGACGAAGAAATAAAGAAGAAATTTAAAATAATACTTCCAATTCATACCACCCAAATTCTAGTCGATGAAGAAAGAGAAAAAATAAAAGAAGATATTGATAACTCAGGTTTTCTTAAGTCTTTTGAAAAAATAGATTTAACTGGTCTCACCTATGGAGCCAAAAAAAGTGGTAACAAATTTTTAAGTGATGGCCAAGCTTATATTTTATATCTCCAAAACAAATGAATAAAGGTTCTACAACATCGATCGGCGATCAATTATTTAAATTTAAAGAAACTTTAGAAAAAAGGAATAAATACGTCAAAAATGAATTTCAAGCCTACGGCCTCGACCTTGCTAAAGAATTGGACGACTGGAAAAATAAATCTCTCTATCTCCGACTCGCCAAAAATACCCCAAGAGATATCTTGGAAAAAGCTCGATATTTTGTCAAAGATCAAAATCCCGGATCGATAAAAACTCCTTATAAACTTTTTATGTGGAAACTAAAAGAATTAAAAAAAGACCAAAAATAGCCTGTTTGTAGTATAATATTTATCTATATGTCCTTTATTAAACTTCATCTCAAAAAAATTATTATTGCCATTATTATTTTAATCGCCATATTTTTGGTCTTTAAAATTAAAGATAATAATGATGATCAAAAATTTAATCCCAAAAAAGAAGTCTTAGTCAATCCAGTCAAAAAAGATTTAATAGAACAAATAACTCTAGCCGGGTCAATCGATGCCTCATCCAAAGCTGAACTAAAATTTCAAACCAGTGGTCAACTTTCTTGGGTTGGTGTCAAAGTAGGGGATAAAGTTAAAAAATATCAATCAATCGCCAGTCTCAATAAAAATCAACTCAAAAAACAATTAGAAATTAGCTTTAATAACTACAAATCCGCCGCCTCAACTTTTTATGACACCACCGACCAATACAAAGATGCCGCCATTGATACTGAAATTAGAAGAATCTTTGAACGATCTCAAAATTCCCTCAACAATGCTGTTGTTGCTTATGAAATTAATGATTTAGCTATAAAATACGCCAATATATTTAGCCCAATTGCCGGTATTGTTGTTTCTGTCGACGAAGGTAATCCTGGCGTTAATATTACTCCAGCCACCAATATTGCCTCTATAATTGACCCCCAAAGCCTTTATTTTAAATCTCAAATAGACCAAGAAGATGTTGTTAGAATTAAAGTCGGCGATAAAGCTAAAATCAAAATTGATAGTTTTCCTGACAAAACTTTTGATTCCGAAATTACCTATATTTCTTTTACCCCAATTGCTGGTCAAAGTTCAACTGTTTATGAAGTCAGATTTAAACTTCCTCTAGAAAATAATGATCTTCAATATCGACTAGCCATGGATGGCGATGTTGACATAATTTTAAGAGAAATAACCGACACTTTAGCCCTTCCTCTTGAATCAGTCTACCAAGATTTAGATGAGAGTTATGTTTTTACTGCTGATGAAAATAATAAATTAATCAAAAAGACTGTTAAAACTGGAATTGAAACTGACACAGAAATTGAAATTTTAAATGGAATTACTGAACATGATCAAATTGTCACCCAAAAATAATTCTAATGTAATTTTAGAATTAAAAAACATCACCAAAACTTATGCCACCGGCACTAATTGCTTCACTGCTCTGGATAATGTCAATCTTAAAATTCATCAAGGTGAATTTGTCTCTATAACCGGACCTTCAGGTTCCGGTAAATCAACTCTAATGCACATAATTGGGCTTCTTGATAATCCTACCTCTGGGGAAGTTCTATTAAATGGTAAGGATATTTCTAAACTTAAAGAACACCAATTGGCTCAAATTAGAAATGTAACCTTAGGTTTTGTTTTTCAACAATTTAATCTTTTGGCCAAAACCTCAGCTTTAGAAAATGTTTTACTACCTCTTCTTTATTCTGATGTTCCTAAACATCAACGCCAAGAAATAGGTTTGGCTTTTCTAAAAAAAGTTGGTCTTGAAGATAAAATAAAGAATACCCCAGCTCAACTCTCCGGCGGCCAACAACAACGAGTGGCCATTGCCAGAGCCTTAGTTAATAATCCTCAAATAGTTTTAGCTGACGAACCAACTGGTAATTTAGACAGTAAATCCGGTGCTGATATTATGAAATTTTTTCATCAATTAAATGAAAAAGAGGGGAGAACTATTGTTTTTGTCACCCACGATATGGATTTGGCTAAACAAGCCAAACGAACTATCGTTATTAAAGATGGAAAAGTTTTGGAGGGTAAAAATGCTTAAACCATCATTTAATGATTTAATTAAATCAAGTTTTAGATCGATTTTAAAAAATAAAAGTCGTACGATACTAACTTCTCTAGGAATTATTATTGGGGTTACTTCTGTCATTCTTTTAACCTCAATTGGTAACGGTTTAAAAAGCTATGTCACTGATCAATTCGATGCCCTTGGTGCTAACTCCGTTTTTATCTCACCTGGAAAAGTTTTTAATGATAATGGTGGTTTTTCTCAAAACAGCTTTGCTGCCGCTATGGTCACCAATTTTACTCAAAAAGATTTAAATCTACTCAACCGAAAATTAAAAAATTCTATTGTCATGCCAGTTAATGCTACTTATGCTGATATTAAATCAGATAAAGCTATTAAAAAAATGGTTGAAATCGACGGCTCAACCGAAGATTATGGCAAAAGTAATAATGTTGTTCCCTCAGAAGGCAATGGTCGTTGGTTTACTGATGAAGAAAATAATAAAAAAACACCTGTAGTTGTTTTGGGTTATAAAATAGCCGAAACTCTTTTCCCTAACTCTAGTGCCGTTGGTAAAAAAGTTATCATTAAAGGTAAAACTTTAAAAGTTATTGGAGTAGTCGATCAAAAAGGATCCTCCTTTGGCGGTCCTAGTGTTGACGATGCTGTTTACGCTCCATTTTCTATTGTTTCCGATCTGGCCGGTAATGAAAATATCAATACTTTTGTTGTTCGAGCCCCAACCAAAGGTGCTATCGAACCAATTAAAAAAGAAATAACTAAAATAATGCTCGAAAGATATGATAAAGATGCTTTTTCGGTTTTTGACAGTTCTCAACTTCTAAGTTCTATTAATTCCATTATCAGTGTTTTAACCATTGCTCTAACCGGCATTGCCGCTATTTCTTTAGTTGTTGGTGGAGTCGGAATCATGAACATAATGTTAGTTTCTGTTACTGAACGCACTCGAGAAATTGGTCTAAGAAAAGCTATTGGCGCCTATCCTCGAGCCATTCTTATTCAATTTTTAATCGAAGCTATTATACTTTCTTGTTTTGGTGGTTTAGTTGGAGTTATCCTCGGTAGTCTTGGAGCCTTAGCCATAAATAGTTTTTTCCCTGCCAAAATTACTATTTCTTCTGTAATTCTTGCTTTTAGTGTTTCCTCGGCTGTCGGTATTATCTTTGGTGTCGCTCCAGCCAGAAAAGCTTCCAAACTTTCTCCCATCGAAGCCCTCCGATACGAATAAACCAATTTTTTGATATAAATAATTATCATGTCCGAGTTTTCAAATGGCATTAGCCCATCAGAGTCTGAAGTCAAAAAAATTATTGTTGGAAGTCCAAAGATATATCAAAGAACCCTTAACGAGAGCGAACAAAGGCCGAAAACAATCGAGGTACAGCAAAGAAATGATCGAAAGGAAAAACTTGAAATACTTCATCAAAAACCTCAATCAATCGATTCCGAAAAATCGTTTAAAAACGTCCTACAATTTTTAAACAACGAAGATGCCAAGCCGGCTGACCAAACAAAACACTGGTTTTTTTTATCTTGATACCGTTGACGATTTTCAACTCTACCGTCAACTGAATCTAGATTGGGCAGATAAAAACAATCTCGATGATTTAAGAGAAAGCTCTCCTAATGCTAAATCATTTTGTGAAGCATTGTCTACTCTAATCGACGAAAACTACAAAAAATTAAATCCCAACATACAACTTAAACTTAAAAATGAAACTTTAGAAAAATTTTTTTCCATCAAAGTGGAAAATTACAACCAAAATGAAACAAAAAAAACCATTATTACATCTCAATTAGAAGCTGATACAAAAAAACCAGTTCAAACGCCAAAACAAAAGACACTTCCCCTTAATTTAGAAGCCAGTGGGAACAATCCTCCAGATCCACCACCCAAAAATCCAGAAAAAACTCCACAAGAACTAACAGCTGAAAGAAAACAAAGGTTAGAAAAATTAGTTGCCGACCCAAATTTCGACATCTCCCTTATCCCATCCGTCCAAAAAGTCAATGATTTTTTAGAACATGAAAACGATTCAAAAGCAGGAAAACCTTGGGGAAAATACTTAAAGACTGCCTATGACTACAAACTTTATCGGGATCTAATTCCAGAGTTTGACAGTCTAACCAGAATAAGCATTAAAAAAGTAGACAACGGAGAAGCATTTTACTCTGCCACTAGACTCAAAAGTAAAAACCAAACCGATATGTCTCCAGAAGAATTTATGAAAATAGTTTTTCCACCATCAGAAGAACAAGAACAAAAAACTCAACAAAGAATAGATAGATTGACAGAAATGGTTAAAGAACAACCAGATTTAGTTAACACCGAAAAGTACAAACATGTTTACGAATTTCTCCAATATGAAGACTATAAAGAAATAAAAAAATGGAATGAATATCTCAAAACAGCCGATGATTATAAGTTTTATAAAGATCTAACGCCAAAATTTAATGGACTTAATCAAGGTACCATAAGAAAGGTAGAAGAAGGAGAAGCATTCCTAGGTGCCGTACAAATTCAAAGAAAAAACCAAACCGATATGTCTCCAGAAGAATTTATGAAAATAGTTTTTCCACAAGAACGAGTATATTGGACCAATCTTGATACGCCACAAGGTTGGCAAAAATATTTTATTGAAAATCACAAGAAAAATTTTGAAAAGTATAAATTTTCCGAACTTCCATTAGAAGACCGTAAGTTTTACTACGCCGTTTCTGAATGGCTTGACAGAAAAACAAAAAA
>JAQVXB010000001.1 GCA_028709405.1 Candidatus Shapirobacteria bacterium | reverse complement strand
ACCCTCAACCTCAATTACCCATTCCAGACCAATAGTTGAAGCTAGTTGATGGACTTTTTGATTATTGTTAGCATCAACTACGATTTGAACATTACCGCTCCAATCTCTAAAATCAATAAAAATTAATTGACCGTGATCACGAATATTATTAACCCATCCTTGAACTAAAACTTTGGCTCCAATTTTTTGAAGACATTCTTTTGCGAGTATTCTTTCCATAGGAGTATTTTACTTCAGAAGTGAACTATTTCAAACAGGAAAAATTTCTTTAACGACAAGTTGTGGGGAAGTGTAGCCATTCCAAGTATTTAAATCAAGAGAAGCAATAATATTGACCGAATCACCAACTTGAAATTGATTATCTAGATTTCCCTTTTTAAAAGCAATGGCATCAATATTATTGAATTTTAATTTTAAATGATCGCCTGTTGAACCAAGAACTCTTTTTTGATTAATACAAAGATTTTTAAACAAAAATAAGGGTTTTGGGTTGTCTATCCCGAATGGTTCAAATTGGCTTATAATCTGACAATTTTTAATTGTAACTGCAGATAAATCCATTTCGGCTTCAACAACAACAGATGGTTTTAAATCAATATTTTTCAATTTTTTGTTGACAAAATCAGTGATTTTTTTCTGAAATTTATCAATATTTTCAGTTTTAATGGTAAAACCAGCGGCGGCAGCGTGTCCACCCAGTTCGACAAGTTCACCATTAAATTTTCTTAAAGTTTCAATAATGTTTAATTCTTTAACGGAACGACAAGAACCTTTGGAAAACTCTTCTCCAATACTGATAATTATTGAAGGTAAATAATATTTTTCGGTTAAACGACCTGAAATTAAACCGATAATACCGGGTAGAAATTTTTTATTGGCAATAAAAATTAATTTGTTTTGATTATTTAAATTTTCTTCTTCAGCTATCTTTAAATTATCTTTTTGGAGAGATTGACGATCTTTATTAAATTTATCTAGACTAGAAGCAAATTTTGAAGCTTGAAGTGCATTTTGACTACATAAAAGTCTTAAAGCTTCGATAGGATTGGATAAACGACCAACAGCATTAAGGCGAGGACCAATTACAAAAGCTAAGTCATAGGCCGATAGAGAATCTAATTTAATACCACTGATTTCTACAAGTTTTTTAATTCCGGGACTGGGATTTAATCTTAATGATTGAAGACCATGGATAACAATATTTCTATTAATACCAACTAAGGGTAGACAGTCAGCAACAGTGCCAGCAGTGGCTAAACCAAGATCAGCATTTTTATCAAATTGAGTGGCAAAAAACCAAGAAAGAGCGGAACCGGAAAAATTAGTTGAATGAATTATTGCTGATACTTTAGGTAATTTATTACTTGGAAGATGGTGATCAATAATAATTACATCGGTACCTTTTTGAGTAATTTTTTTTAATTCTTTGGTCGCAACAATACCATTATCGACAGTGATTAAAAGATCAAAATGGATTTTTTTTTCGGTTTCAAAATTAAAAAAAGACTTTGATTTGATACCATAACCATCAGTTTCTCGATCGGGAACAAAAGGCAGTACTTTGGCATTTAATCGGTATAAAACCTGCCAAAGAATGGCAGTGGAAGTTAAACCATCGACATCATAATCACCATAAATTAAAATATTCTCGTTATTTTTAATGGCAGTATTAACTCTATTAATAGCTTTTTTTAACTCTTTTTTATTAATATTAAAATCGGAATTAACCGGAAAATGAGGTTTAAAGAAATCTTGATTATCTAGTTTTTTAATATGACGATTTTTTAACAAAAGATCCATAAAATCTGAACCTGAAACAGAGCTATCAATAATTTTTTTATTTTTAAAAATGATTTTTGAAAACATTGATATTAAATTGTACACTTTTTTTATTTTAAATCAGTGTTAAACTAACTAGAAAATTAAGCAAAATAGCTTGTTTATATTTTTGGACATTAACAGACGGGGGTAAAAAAGAAAGGATGGTGATTATATGTTGGAATCTGAGTTTAAATTGAGGGCTATAGAATTAGAAAAAGAGCTAGAAAAAATAAAAGATTACAATTTTTTGGAATCTACTGATCCGGTTGAAGTATTGACAATATTGGCAGTATTAATTTCAGAATTAGAAAAGAAAAGAATTTTTACAATACTAAAAAATTTGTCAAAAAGATTTATCCATATAAATATTTATTACGAAATATACGTTATAAATCATATGGATAATTTATTTGAAAAGGCAAATAAAAAATTCATGAATTGCGATGATCCTAAGAAAGCAGAAGAATTGTTCAAATCGGGAATCAAAGATATATCAAATATAATTTGGGGAATGAAGCATTATCCAATTTTTAGCAACAACTAAAACCCGTCTAAAACCTTAAAAGGAGAAAATAACTACTCAATTTTTTGAGCATTTATTTTCTCCTTTTTCACCTTTTTTTGATTTAAAAAAAGTTAGGGATATAATTAGTGTAGTTAAGGTTTAAGCCAAAAATCTTAGCTTATTATTTTTGTAAAAATTTTTTAAAGGAGTTTTAAAAATATGGCAAAGAAATTATTTGTTGGTAATTTACCTTTTGCAATTACTCAAGATCAATTAAAGGAGATCTTTGCTGTCTACGGACAAGTAGTTTCAGTAAATATAGTATCCGATAAATTTTCTGGCAGATCAAAAGGTTTTGGATTTGTAGAATTTGAAAATGAAGAAGATGCTGCTAAAGCAATTGAAGGATTAAATAATAGTGAACAAATGGGAAGAAATATCGCGGTAAAAGAAGCGATTGCTAGAGAAGAAGTACCAGTAACATCACAACCTGTGGCAGAAAGCCCAGTTGTTGAAGAAACTGTAACCGAGGAACCTGAAGAGACAGAAGAACCTGCTGCTTAAAAAATAAGATTTTTAACCCCTCTTTAATCGGAGGGGTTTTTATTTGGATAATATAGTAAAATTGGGCATGGAATTTAATATCCCCATTAAGGTGGAAAAATTAATTAAGAAATTTAGAGAAAATAAGGCTGAAATTTATATTGTTGGTGGAGCTGTTCGAGATTTAATACTAAAAAAGGAAGTAAAAGATTGGGATTTTACTACCAATTTGACACCGGAAGAAATGCAAAAGATCTTTACAAAAAATAGTTTTTATAATAATAAATTTGGAACTATTAGTATCGTTGATGGTGATGATATTTTTGAAGTAACTACTTTTAGAACTGAAAAGGGTTATTCTGATGTCAGACATCCGGATGAAATTAAGTGGGGAAAGACATTGAAAGAAGATTTACAAAGAAGAGATTTTACTGTCAACGCTATCGCGTTGGAAATACAAAACCTCTCTGTCGATAAATCGACATCTCCCCTTAATAAAGGGAGAAGTCTTAATTTTAAGATTATTGATCTGTATGACGGACAAAAAGATTTGGAAAATAAAATTATTAGAACAGTAGGAAATCCGGATGAGAGATTTGGAGAAGATGCTTTAAGGATGATGAGAGCAATTAGAATCGCCTCGCAAATTGGGTTTTTAATTGAAGAAAAAACTTTTGCTTCGATTCAAAAGAATGCACCCTTAATTAAAAATATCGCCGGTGAAAGAATTCGGGACGAACTTTTTAAAATATTAATATCAATAAGCCCGAGCCAAGGAATTATTTTGTTAAAAAATTCTGGTTTATTGCAAGAAATAATTCCAGAATTAATCGATGGATATGGTGTGGCTCAAAAAGGTCACCATATTGATGATGTTTGGACACATAATTTAAAAACTCTGGATAATTGTGAAACTAAAAATCCGATTACAAAATTGGCAGCCTTATTACATGATGTAGGTAAACCAAAATCAATGATTGGAGAAGGAGAAGAAAGAACTTTTCATAATCATGAAATAATCGGATCGAGAATTGCTGTGGCTATTGGTAAAAGATTAAGATTATCAAACAAAGAGTTGGAACAGTTATTTAAATTAGTGAGATATCATATGTTCACTACTGAGGCCACTCAAACTGACAAAGCGGTGAGAAGATTTATTCGAAACGTAACTTTAGACTATATTGATGAAATGATTGCTTTAAGAAGGGCTGATAGGCTGGGGAGTGGAGCAAAAGAGAGTAGTTGGCGATGGGAACTTTTTAAAGAAAGAATTGTGGAAGTACAAAAACAACCATTTTCGATTAAGGATTTAAAAATTAATGGGCAAGACGTAATGGATATTTTAAAAATCAAAGCAAGTCGAAAAGTAGGAGAAGTGTTGGAAGCTATTTTTAAAGAGGTAGAAGAAAAACCGGAATTAAACGAAAGAGAAATTTTGTTGAAGAAAATTGAAGAAAATAAATAAAATTATTTTCTCTGTTGATGTTTTTTGAAAAATAAAACCAAAGGAATGGCTACTCCGATAGAAGAATAGGTACCACAAGTGATTCCAATTAAAAGAGCAGTAGAAAACCAACGAGTTGTTTCTCCACCAAGAACTACTAATGCGGCTAAAGTAAAAATAGTGGTAGCAGATGTATTAATTGATCTAGTTAAAGATTCAACAATAGATTTGTTAGTGATCTCTTTCCAGTCTAATTTATAATTTTGATTCTTAATTTCCCTAATACGATCAAAAATAACAACAGTATCATAGACCGAAAGAGAAAGAGTGGTTAAAAGGGCGGTAACAAAAAGAGAATTTAATTCAGCTCCAAAAAAATGGCCTAAAATGGAAAAACTACCAATTAGGACAATACTATCGTGGATTAAAGCGATAATAGCAGAGATTCCGAAATGAAAATCTTTAAAACGATAGCTAATAAAAAGAAGAAGGGCAGTACAGGATAAAATGATAGCTATAATGGTTTTTTGAAATAATTCTTTACCTAAACTTGGGCCTAATGTTTCAAATTTTAACTCTTGATAATCTTCGTCTAATTTTGTAATTTCTTCATCTAGAGCTATTTTTTCATCGGAACTAATATCTTTAAATTCTAATTTATATCTGGTGTCATTTTTACTAATAACCAGATTTTTAATATTATTGGCAATAAAAATTTCCTCTATTTTAGAATTTTCTGGAGCAGAGGGAAAATCAATTTCCCAAACAGCACCACCAACAAAATCGATTGATGGTTTAAATCCCCAAAAAACGATTGATAATAAGGAAGAAATTAATAGTATAGAAGAAATAATTAAAAATAGTGGGCGAAATTTCATAATATTCATTTTTCTATTTTCTCCTTAGCTAAGACACGTAATAAATTTCGAGTAACAAAGACGCCAGTAAAAATACCAACTGTTATTCCTAAAATTAAGGTAATTGCAAATCCCCTAACCATGCCAGAAGTATTAAGAAAACTCCAATTAAAAGGATTAAATAAGATTAAACCGGTTATAAGAGCACAAGTATTAGCATCTTTAATTGAAGTCCAGGCTCGACCAAATCCAAGTTCCAAGGCTGAGTTCCAAGACTTACCTTTACGTAATTCTTCTTTCATCCTTTCAAAAATCAAAACATTACTATCGACAGCCATACCAATTGATAAAATAAAACCAACTATACCAGGAAAAGTTAAAGTGACAGGAATTAATCTATAGAGAGTTAAGGTAATTAATCCATAAATTATCAAACCAAAATCAGCAATTAGTCCAAGTTTGCCATAATTACCAATCATAAAAATTGAGACCAATATTATTCCTACAACTCCAGCAAAAATACCTTTATCAATCGAATTTTTACCTAAAGTGGCTCCGACTTGAGATTGTTGAATTAAATCAATAGATAAAGGAAGAGCTCCGGCATTTAATTGAACTGCTAATTCTTTGGCAGATTTATTGTCAAAACTACCACTAATTACAGCTTTGCCGTCAGTGATGACAACTTGGACAACTGGAGGAGAAGTAATAGGATAATCATCAATTAAGATGGCTATTCTTTTATTTAAAAACTCTTTGGTGGCAGTAGCAAAAAGTTTGGATCCTTCCTCGTTGAATTCGAGGGATACTTCTGGTTCGGAATTGTTGGGGTTAATTTGAACAAAAGCTTTAGTTAAATGAGAACCGTTTAGTTCTGTATCCTTGGAAAAAACATCTTCAAAAGTGGCAGAAGCTGTGGCTTCTGGAGGTAATTCTATTTCACCTTTAAATTTTAATTGAGCAGTGGTTCCAATCAATTTAACAGCACTAGAAACATCTTCTACTCCAGGAAGTTCTACTTTTAGACGGTATTGTTCTTCTTGTTTAATAATCTGAACATTAGTTTCACTAACACCAAATAAATTAATTCTTCTTTCAATGTTACTTTTTAAAGACTCTAAAGCTGAAGAAATATCTTCTTTTTTTACTTCTGAGGTATCAATATTAAAAGTAAGAGAGGCGCCGCCGGCAAGATCTAATCCAAATTTGAGGTCTAAATCTTTTTTGAACTCTTTTTGGCCAATTTTAAAACTAAAATCGGGACGATAAAAAGTATGTTGAAAACTTATTTTTCCTAAATTAATATCCAGAGGGATTTGCTTTGGTAAATTTATTATTAAACAAACAAAAGTTAGGGCTAAAATTGTCCAAAAAATCCTGATAGTTTTATTTGCATTGGGCATAATTACTTGGAAGCAATAAGAGAAAGTTGTCGAGGATGGCCGGAAAAAATATAGCTAATTGAGGCCTTACTTTTATTAACTTTAACTAAAACCATATCCCCTTCTTTAACATTAAAATCCTTGATTGATTTTGAAGGAATAGTTAGGGCTAAACTATTTCCAGTTTTTATTACTTTTCTAAGTTGAGTCATTTTATTAAATACTAGCAATTTCTGAAGAGCTCCCTATTATAACTATTGGACAGCTTAAAAAAAAGTCGACAATAAATTGGTCTCTTTTTTGCTTTCGCATTTGAAATTCCTCTTTATCCATAACCATATAATTAATCTCGTGACCACGAATTTCTTCTTCTTGTTTAATTAAAAGACCAACTTCTTTAAGAGAAAATAAATCACCAACAATAATTAAATCAATACCGTCTTGATTTCTTTTTTCACCGACAGCAAATTTATAATTATATAAAACTAATTTTATGGGACTTAGAGTTTCATTTTTATGTTGTAATTTTAGCCCAAGGCCAGAATTTTTATTGGCTAAAATTAGGAGATCATAAAAAATAGGTGATTGTTTATTGGCCCAATAATAAAGTCGATTACCTCGCCATTCCGATTCAACGATTCCAACTTTTTTGAGATTATCTAGTTCGCGACGAACTGAATTTATTTCTTCTTCAACTAAACGAACTAATTGACGGACATAATAAATTTCTTTTGGGCTGGAAAAAAGAATAGTAATTAGTTTTAATCTAGTTTGAGAAACTAAAAGTTGCTTTAAGCTAGTTTGAATTTTCATAAGAAACGTTAGTATTTAATGGTAATATTTCAACCCAAATATTACCTGGGACGAAATTAACTTCTTTATTACTGGCATCTTTAAAAATAGTTCTGGCTGTTCGATTGGCTTTTGACCAAGTAATATCAATTTTATTACCATTTTGGTACAAAATACCCTTACCACTACCAATCATCTCATAGAGATTATGAAAATGTTCATCAACAGATCTTGATTCTTTAGTAAACTGAATAATAATATTTTTGGCAGTGATAGTTTTTTTGGTATTAAAATCAGTCTGTTCCTTTCCACCATTACTACGCAGATAGAGATTTGACGATGGGTCGTATTTCCAAGAAACAGAATAACCTTTGTAGCCAGACCAAAAGTCAAAAGAAATAGTAGAAGCAGAATTTGAGGTTGAATCTTTTTGGGTAAATAGCCATGGTTTATATGATTTATCCCAAGAACTCTTTTTAGCCTCGGTTATATTAGTGAGACCTCTGTTTTCGGCAATATTCCAAAGTTCAGTGGTAGAACAATACATAGTGTGTTCAGTTGCTCTTTCGTCGCCAGTTCGATCTGGTTCACGTCGACAAGCCTTGTAGGAAAGGGAAAATTGACTTAAATCACTCCAGGTTCCTTGATTATTCCAACCATATTGAGCAATTTGTTCTAAGGCTTGGGCTTTTTTATTAGTAGTACAAGGACCTGATTGACGACCAGTAACTGGGTCTTTAGGAGCAGAACAATTGGCTCCACCAACGTGGTTATATAGAGGGTAATCAGAGTATTCTGAAGCAATATCTAGAAAATAAGTTCTAGCTGAACGAACAGGACCGACGTCATACTTAGCATCTAAATCAGCCTGACTAGCAACTATACCACAATAAAAAACTCCCATAAATCGGGTAATTCCACCTTCAGCAACGGCTTCGTAGACAATGTCTGCAGATTGAAGACCTGATTGAGGACGAGAGTCTTCATGGTTTTCGATCATAACAAGAAGAGGCCGACGGGTTGACCAAATAGCTTTTTCCTCTTTAGTGTAAAGTTGACCATTTATAGGACATATTTCAGTTTTTGGACCAGTGTAAGTATTGGTCGAAGAAGCATCTTCTTCTGTTTTATCTTTATTAATTTCTGTGCCACCAGGAGAAAGAGAAATTCCAGACCCAGAAGGAATTAAATAATCAAATAAATAATACGAAATACCGGTAACAAATAAAAAAACACCCAGGTATCCGGTTATTTTTAATAAATTTTTATTCATTTAAAAATTAATTTTTAATAGTTTTAACTATAGCGGATTTTTCTTCCTTTGACAAAGTGATATTTTCACCAAAACCGTTTTTAATTGGTTTGGCATAAATTCTAGTGACATCACGATTATGGAGAGAAGTAATAATGGCTCCAGAATTATTTTTATCTAAAATAGTTAAAATAAAACTTTGATCACCACCAACATCATCGAAAGGATTAAATCTAGTAATACCTATTTTTAGGTTATTGTCTAATTGATTTAAATCTGCAGCTTTATTTTTAGAATTATTTTTAATATAAACTAGATAGGTTAGGTAGCCAAGCCACAAAAAATTGATTGTTAATATTAAATATATTAAGAAGGACATCGATTATTAATTGTAGCAAAACAATATGCTATACTGGCGATAGAAACACATAATGAACGAAAATAAATATATTAAAAAAGATTTATTGAGAAGCTTAATCTTGAGTTTGATTTCGATTGGGGCTATTATAGTTATTTATTATCTTAAAAATGCTTATTAAAAATTATTATTTTTATAAGGGAGGTGAAGATTAATGCCAACAATTAAATTTTATAACGTTAAATCACGTAAGTCTGTCGAGGTTGACGTAAACAAAGTTAAAAAAGTTATGTTAAAAAACGGTAGACCAGCTGCTGAAACTATTGATCCAGAAACTGGAACCAAAATGTTCAAAATCTTATCAGCCGCTGATGCAGCTTTATTATAAAAATAAAGATTAGATTAGAATTAAAACCCCTCCAAATTTTTGGAGGGGTATTTGTTTGTATTAATAT
Source organism: Candidatus Shapirobacteria bacterium (assembly GCA_028709405.1). Lineage (GTDB taxonomy): Bacteria > Patescibacteriota > Microgenomatia > UBA12405 > UBA12405 > WARW01. The sequence continues at coordinate 19,161 of JAQVXB010000001.1, read as the reverse complement.
TTAAAGCTATAATAGACATGTCCTAAAGAGATTGAGAGGCTTACCCCGACTTGTCGGGGAGGAAAGTCCGGACCACAAAAAGCACAGAAGTCCTAAGGGGCCAGGGCGTGAGCTTTGGGCGCTGCTACAGAGACGAGAAATATGAAACGAGCATCCTTCTGGTGGAAATCTCAAGATGAAACGTTAATATCTAGCTTTTGAGAGTTTCAGGTAGAGAGAGTAGATTGATAGCTTCTAAACAGAATCCGGCTTATCAATGTCTTTAGGATTTTTATTCTGAATCTTTAGAAAGGCCTTTAATTATGGCTTGAGCAGTTAAAAAAAGAGGAATAGCTAAAACAGCACCAGCAATACCCCCCAATTTACCGCCAGAAGCAATTAAGATAATTGTTACTAAAGGATTAAGACCAACTGTTTTACTCATGACTTTAGGAACAATAAAATTGTTTTCCAATTGTTGGACTAGAATACCAAAAACAACAGTAAATAATGCTGTAATTGGAGAAATAGTTAAAGCAAAAAGACCAGCAACAACTGTTGTAATAATTGGACCTATATTAGGAACTGCTTCTAAGAGACCAGCTAAGATAGCTAAAGGAACTGCATATTTTATGCCAAGAATTAGATAACCGAAATAAGAAATTATTCCGATAATAAACATTAGTAAAAGTTGAGCATTAACCCAACTTCCAAGGCTTGATTCAATATACTTTATAATTTTTAAAAATTTTACTTTACCTTTTTCACCGAAAAGATTATCACCATATTTAGGAAAATTATTTTTTTCCAATAATAGATAAAAAGTAATTACAAAAATAATTAATCCGGAAAAGACATTAGATACTACGGAAACAGCAATTTTAGCAATATTTGAAGGAATAGTTTCTAAAATTTTAAATTGAGAAGATAAGTCAATATTATTTTCACTAAAAATTTTCACACTTTGAATTATTTGAGGTAAGCTGTTAACTAAACCAGCTGTTTGTTCAATAAGAATTGGAATTAAACCAGAAACAGCAAAAGAAATAATGACAAAAATCAGAATATAAACGATCAAGATCGCAAGGATTCTGGGTATTTTTACTTTTTCAAGATAAACAACAAGGGGATTTATTGCCTCCATTAAAACAAAACCGACAAAAACGAGAATAATAATACTTCTAATTTGCCAGAAAAAAGCTAAAGCCAATAAAAAAGCAACGGTAAAAATTATAGTTTTGTGAGAAATTTCTATTTTTCTAATTTTCATAATTTATTGTACCATTTAGAAACTAAAGTAAAGATTTTATCCTTAAACATAGGAGAAGTGATGTCAAAAAAATAAGCCTTGTTTAAGTATCTAGACTTAAAATAAGTGCTTTGACGCCTGGCATCACTGTGTTCAGCATAACGCCATTTTTGAAGACAATCAGAAATCCCCCTCTCTTCGGGTATCCCCCTTTGACAAAAGGAGGACTTTTTTTGATTTTCAAAATATGGTTTCAGGCATTGATAGGCTCCAATTTGCATCCCTGGATCTGACCAAGAATATTTTTTAAGTAAATTTTCTACTTCGTCAAAAAAGCCGGTATCTAGGCGTTTTTGGACGCGTTTGTCAATGCGATCATAAAGAAAATCGAGAGGAGCAATTAATGATATGTGGAGTAAATCCCAATTTCTAATTTCTAATGACAAATTATTTTTTTTATTTTTTGATAATTTTATTTCGATTTTACGGGTTAGACGATAGTGGTTATTAATATCTGAATGATTTAATTTGGAAAAATTTTTAGGATCTAATAATTTATAAATTTTTTGAAGAGCTTTGACTGATAATTTTTTAGAAATAAAACGCCAAATTTTATTGGGTTTAATGGAAAAAGTGTCATAGTTTTGATTAATTAAAGAGTCTAGATAAAAACCACTACAACCAACCAAAATTGGCAATTTATTTTGGAAATGGAGTTTATTAATAATTTTTAACCCAGCTTGTTGAAATTGAGCTACAGAAAATTTTTGATCTGGAGTTATTAAATCGATTAAATGAATTGGGGTTTCACCAGGTTGATCTTTACCGGTGCCAATATCTAAACCTTTATAAATTTGACAAGAATCAGTAGAGACTAACTCCCCTTTATATTTTTTGGCCAAATCTACTGCTAGATCGGTTTTACCGGTGGCAGTCGGACCAGAAATGATTAAAATTTTGTTAAGCATTGATTCTAAATTCAACCACATCGTCGGGACGCATAATGTAATCACGACCCTCGTGACGAAGTTTACCGGCTTCTTTGGCCCCTAAAAGACCTTGGTATTGAACAAAATCATTGTAAGAGACAACTTCGGCCATAATAAAGCCCTTTTCAAAATCAGTGTGAATGGCAGAGGCGGCTTTTGGGGCAGTGTCCCCTTTTTTAATGGTCCAAGCACGGGCTTCTTTAACACCAGCAGTGTAATAAGATTGAAGGCCGAGGGTATCATAGGCTTTTTGAATAACCCTTTCCAATCCAGATTTATTAACACCCAATTCTTTTAAATAATCTTTTTTATCTTTCTGATTTAATTCCGATAAATCAAATTCAACTTTTGCACAAATTGGAATAATTCCATTTTCATTGGAAATTGGAAATTGGAAATTGGAAATTTCTTTATAAGTATCTTCATCAACATTAGCGACAATAAAATATGGTTTGGCGGTTAGTAAGAAAAATTCTTTAATCATTTCTTTTTCTTCATCATCTAATTTTAGATTGACAGCTAAATTGCCTTTTTCCAATTCGGTTTTCAATTTGGTAGCTAAGGTAAATTTTTTAGATTTGTTTTCTTTGGCATTATTTTTATTAACATCAAGATATTTATCAATGGTCTCTAAATCTTTAATAATGAGCTCGGCACAAATGACTTCAAAATCGCCTTGAGGATTAACTGAACCCTCTTTAATAATATTAGAGTCGGAAAAGGCACGAACAACGTGGCAGATGGCATCACAGTCACGAATATTGGTAAGGAATTTATTACCGAGTCCCTCACCTTGTGAAGCACCCTTAACCAGACCGGCAATATCAACAAATTCAACAATAGCAGGAACTATTTTGTCGGTTTTAACAATTTTAGCTAAAATAGGCAATTTATCATCGGGAACTTCAACTACACCAACATTAGGATCGATGGTACAAAAAGGATAATTGCTAGCATCGGCAACTTGTTTACCCAAAAGCGCATTAAAAAGAGTCGATTTGCCAACATTAGGTAAGCCAACAATACCGATTGATAATTTCATAGTGTATTTTAACAAAAATCCCCCCGAAAATCGGAGGGATTTAGAAATTCAAAAAGATGAATTATTTAACCATTTTCTTGATCTTGGTGCCGGGAATATAACGAGGCATTCTTCTGGCAGCAATTTTTTTGGATTCTTTTGATCCAATGGCTTTAATGGTTTTAGCTTTGAAGACTTTAGTTTTGAAAGTTCCAAAACCGGAAAGTTTAACAGTTTCACCACTAGCTAGTCCTTTCATTATTTCAGAAAGAAAAGTTTCTACAGCTTGTTTAGCTGCTTTTTTACTAAGCTTAGCTTTTTGGGAGACTGATTCGATTAAATCTTTTTTGGTCATTATTTTTTTAAATAATTAATAATTCTTCTTAATTTTAGATGAATATTATTAAATTGCAATAGAAGTTATTCGTTTTTTACCGCATTTTTGTTGACTTTGCTGCCAACAATGACACTACTGGTTCTGACTTCTCTAATGACTGTAACTTTTATCTGACCAGCCCATTTAGCCTCTTCTTCGAGTTTTTCGGCAATATTTTGACTTAAAACTTCGGCTTCTGCATCAGAAACTTGGGTAGGTTCAACAATAACTACTACTTCTCGACCGGCTTGATAAGCAGCAACACTAGTAACACCAGGAAAGGCAATTGCCACTTCTTCAATATTTTTCATTCTTTTTAGATACTCTTCATGAACTTCATAACGAGCACCTGGACGAGCACCAGAGGCAGCATCACCAATATAAACAATGACCGATTCTACAGAAGAGAACTCTTTATCTTCATGGTGTTCAGCGACACAAGCAATAATAGGTTCTGGAATTTTATATTTTCTTAATAAATCAATACCTAAATCGACATGGGTTCCCTCCTGATCGGTGACTACTTTACCAATATCGTGCAATAAAGCACCGAGACGAACAGTATTGACATCCGCTCTTAATTCATAAGCAATAGCGGTAGCAATTTTAGTAGCTTCAATGGTGTGCTTAGCTAAATTTTGACCATAAGAAAATCTGAATTTATATTTACCGATTTCTTTGATTAAATCGATTGGTAAATTAAAAACACCGACTTCTTGGATAATTTTTTTACCTTCATTTAAAAGAATTCTATCCATTTCAGTTTTGGTTTGAGCAACAACTTGTTCGATTTTAAGAGGTTGGATACGACCATCCTTTATTAATTTCTCCAATGAAAGACGGGCGATTTCTCTTCGAGTTGAATCAAAAGAGGAAATACGAATGTCATTAGTTTCATCTAATTCAATTTCAACACCGGTGGCTTTTTCAAAAGCACGAATATTTCGACCTTCACGACCAATTATTTTACCTTTGACAGTTTCATCAGCCAAAGAAATAGTGGAAACAGTATATTCGGCCACATAATCAGTAAGACCATGACGAATATTATCAATAATTACTTCTTTAGTAATTTCTTCTTCTTTTTGTTTAATTTCATCTCTGGCTTCTTCAATTTTCTTAGATACCCATGACGCCATTTTTTTCTCAGTACTACTCATAACTAATTGTTTAGCCTTTTCAACATCAAGACCAGAAATGGTTTCTAATTTATCCATTTGCTTACGATAAATATCGTCAATACTATTTAATTTAGTCTTTATTTCGGCTGTTTGGGTATCAAGAGATCTTTCTTTTTGAATTAAATAACGCTCTTTTTCATCTAGAGATGATAACCTTTGAAAAATTTCAGCTTCTTTAGCCTTAGCTTCTGATTCAATTCTTTTGGCGTTTTGAAGAGCAGCCATAGCAGCACTATTGTCAACCTCGACAACCGGTTTTGATTGAGTTTCAGTTTTGGTTGGTGAAAAAACAACACGATTATTATCTTGTTTCTCTTGCTTGCTTTCTTTAACTTCTTTTTTTCCTTCGACTTTGCTTAAGATTTCTTTTTTAGGAACTGACTTTTGAGGGGTAGAAAACAAACCCTTAACTCTCGATAAAAATACATCTAACATGTGACCTCCAATACTTTTTACGGCAAAACACACCAAGGGAAATGGCTTAAGTTAACAATGAGTCGGTATTCTGACTAACTTGAATAACATATTTTGGGTGCTTTAAAATAAAAAGTTAAAATTATAATTTAATTTATAAAAACTAATTGGTATATTTTACCTAAATTCATCATAATCGTCAATTGCGATGTTTATATCTGAAATATTAAAACCGCGACGAAAAAGAGCAGACTTAATCTTATTTTTTTCCTTAAAATCCTTTATTTTTGATATATCTATATTTTTTTTGTTTAAGTAAGATTTTATCTTAGTTAAATCATTTTCTTGAGTGAAATTAATTTGAGACAGAAGATTACGATCTACACCGTGTTGTTGCAATAAATAAATTATTTGTTGCCGAGATTTTTTGTGATTTTTTTTAACAAAATAGTTAATAAAATCTAAATCATTCAAGAGTTTTTTAACTTTTAAATAATCGATTATCTCTTGATTAATTTCAGTTAAATTTAAGCCGGAGATATTTAATTTATATTTTAAAATTATTTTTCTTAAAAAGATTTTAATCTTCTGATTAATTATTTTTTCTGTTTTTGGAGAAATAGCAATTTGACGAAGAGCATATTCCTTACCTTTAAAAAGAAGACAGTTTTTAATAATAGTTTCTAATTTTGAATCGTCAATTTCTTGATTTTTAGCTAAAGATAATTTAACAATATCATCAATAAAAAAAGGGATAAAAGAAGAATCAGAAAAAGTTATCCAAACTTGATTTGGAATTTTACTGGTTTTAATACTAACAATTTGCATTATTCTTGAACCGGAGCGTCTTCTGGTGGGCTAAGTTTTGACGGTTCGGTATTTTCTTTAACTTTTTTCCAAATTTGTGATTTTAATTCCTCGGCTAATTTTTGATTTTCTTTTAAATATTTTTTAGCACCTTCCCGACCTTGAATATTTTGACCGTCAACTTTAAAGAAAGCACCAGCTTTAGTTATTAATCCATGCTGAATAGCTAAATCAACCAAACTTCCATAAATAGAAATACCTTCGGTGTTCATAATATCAAATTCAGCTTCTCTAAATGGCGGAGCAACTTTGTTTTTAATAACACGTGCTCGGTGTTGGGAGCCAATAGATTCACCGGAGGAGGTTTTGATGTTGGCAATTTTACGTAAATCAATTCTAACTGAAGCGTAAAATTTAAGGGCTAAACCGCCGGGAGTAGTTTCGGGGTTACCAAACATAATGCCGATTTTTTGGCGAATTTGATTGGTAAAAATAACGATGGTTTTTGATTTAGAGATGGCACCAGTCAATTTTCGCAGAGCTTGAGACATAAGACGAGCTTGAACCCCCATCATAGAATCACCCATTTCGCCTTCAATTTCGGCTTTAGGAACTAGAGCGGCGACAGAATCGAGAACAACAACGTCAACAGCATTGGAACGAACAAGAGTTTCAACAATTTCCAGGGCTTGCTCACCACTATCTGGTTGGGAAATTAAAAGATTGTTTAAATTAACACCAACGGTGGCAGCTCGAAGAGGATCGAGGGCGTGTTCAACATCAATAAAAGCAGCTGTTCCACCCATTTTTTGGGCTTCAGCTATAACATGAAGACAAACAGTGGTTTTTCCTGAGGCTTCTGGACCAAAAATTTCAGTAACACGACCTCGAGGTAGACCACCAACACCAAGAGCAATATCAAGAGGTAAACAACCAGTTGGAACTACATCGATGGACATATCAGCTTGTTTTTCACCCATTTTCATGATGGCACCATCACCAAAGGCTTTGGTGATTTGCTCCATAGCAACCCGAATAGCTTCGTTCTTTTGACTTTGATTTCCAGCAACAGCTAACCCTTTGGCTTCTTTTTTTATTTTCTTTTTATACATATGTTTTTTTAATATTAACGTTACAGTTATAGTGATAACAAAAAGAAATATATCAAGTCAATAAGCAAAACCGAAGAAAACCCAAATATATCTTAAATTTTAGTCGGGAATACAGGATTTACCCCTTCGGGGCATAAACTTCTCATCCTGTATTTAGTCGGGAATACAGGATTCGAACCTGCAGCCTCATGCACCCCATGCATGCGCGCTAGCCAATTGCGCCAATTCCCGAGTGCTTTGATTTTATCAAAAATTAAGATTAAAAGCTTATATTTGAACTTATTAAAAGGTATAATTAAACATGGCAATTAAATTGGGAGCGAATGAATTAATCAGAGATGGTCATTTTTTAGTTTCTAGTCAAGAAATTAAACAGACTAAAAATGGGGATAATTTTTATGTGTTGGAATTGAGTAATAAAGAAGGAAAAATTGAAGCTAAAATTTGGAATAATAATATTCCTCAATGCAATTTTGAAATTGGTAAAATAATTGAAATTAGCGGAAAAACACAGGAATACAATGGAAAGATAGGGATAATAATTGATAGCTGTCAAATTGTAACAACAGAAGAAAGTAGTGATTATTCCCCTTCTATCCCGACTTTAGTATTTGATATTGAGACTTTGGGAAAAAAGTTTGAAGATTTAGATGAATCGGAACAGGATTATCTATTAAATAATTTAGAAAAAAATGAAGAAGATAAAGAAATAGCTAAAAATAAAACAGCACTATATTCTATCTTTGGAATGGTTTGTGCAATTGGTGGATATGATGTGAATAATAAAATCGGAATAGTTTTAAGCTTATCGACTAAAGAAATTAAACCAGAAAAAGAAAATTTTGTTTATAAAACATTTAAAAGTGAAAAGGAATTATTGGAGGAATTTTGGAAAATAACTTCCAAATACGAACAATTTGTTACTTATAATGGCGATAATTTTGACTTTCCTTATTTAATGATAAGATCGGGAATTAATCGGGTTAAAATGCCATTCGAAATAAAAAGATGGGGATCAGATAAATTTATAGATTTGCAAAATAAGATAAGACAAAGTCATGCTTTTAAACTTGAATTTTTATGTAAGGCGTTTGGAATTGAAAATCCTAAAGAAAAAGGAGTTCATGGAGGTGATGTGACAAACTTGTATAATCAGAAAGAATTTAATAAAATTGCTGATTATGTAGCAAGAGATGCAGTAGCTACGACCGAACTGTATCTGATTTGGAAAAATTATATGAGTGGACAAATATAGTTTAAAGTTACAAATTTATAAAGTTAAAAGTCGAAAAATGGATATTGAAAATAAATACGAACAAGAATTATTTTTCCGAATTGAAGTGGAAAATAAAAAAGAAAAACAAAGCCATAAACAGAAAAAAGTAATTAAATTGGCGTCAGAAAATTTAAAGAAAATGGTAATTGATAGGTTGGAAGGAAAAACTGGAGAATGTTAAAAGGCAAAAAATAAGACTAAAGCTAAAATAAAAGTGTAGACACCAAAAATCCAAAATTTTTGACTAATTAATATTTTTTTAAGAAATCCTAGAGCAAAAATACCAACAATAAAAGTAATAACAAATCCTAATAAATATTCTGGGTTAAAAAGGCCGGCGGTTGATAAATCTTTGATATTCAAAATAATAGCTCCAAGAGAAGCTGGTATAAAAAGGCAAAAAGAAAAACTGAAGGCTTGAATTGAAGAAAGACCTAATAATAGGGCAGAAAAAATTGTAGTACCAGAACGAGAAACTCCGGGTAAAATAGCAATTGATTGGAAAATACCAATTATAAAAGCTTTTTTGTAATCTAATTTAGAATCTTTTTGGCCAAAAAATTTGGTGGAAAAAACAAAAACTGAGCTTAAAATGAAGAAGAATGGTAAAAGGGTAATGTTAGAAAAAAGAGTATCGATTTGGTCTTTTAAAAAAAACCCAACCAAAACAGCAGGAATTGAACCAACAAAAATGTATTTTAGATTGGCAAAAAAGTATTTAATTTGATTTCGAAAGAAGAATAAAACTGATAAAAAAGTAGCGGTATTAAGAAAAATATCGAGGGTTAAAGAAGGTTCTAATTTTAAAAAAAATTGAGCCAAATTAAGATGACCAGAAGATGAAATTGGTAAAAACTCAGTAATTCCTTGAATAAAACTAAGAATTATAGCCTGAAAATATGACATAATGGGTTAATTATAAACTAAAGGGTATCTTGACAAAATAGGGGAAATTTGATATTATAGGATGTTTTAACAACAAAATTCGGACAAGAACGTTTGAATGGAGTTTTTATATAGAAAGTAAGCACTTTAACAAAATGAAGAAAGGACGTGGATAAAATGACTTGGTGGGAAATATTGCTGATAATCGCAATGGCAGTTCTTTTTACTTTTTCCATGGCTAAAGCTGGTGGATGGCGAAGCAGATTGGAAGATAAATGGGAACAGGAAAAGATGTTGAAGGAAATGGAGAAAAAGGAGAGCGTTTCAGATGAATAAGAATGTTTTAGAGAAGATGGATAAAATTCTTGCGGCTGATAATCAGTACTTCGATGTCATGATGACGGAACTGATTTTACTAATTGAAAATTTGGACTGTCCTTACATCCAAGGTTTTTTTTGGGCGACTAAAATCATGATGGGGAGTAAAGATACAATAGAAGAAAAGAAAATCATACTGAAAATTTACCGCGATATCTATTTTACCCTGGAATAAGAAAGGAGGTTATTATGGTAGATCCTGTTGTATTAATAATTTTAATAATTATTGAAACTGTCTTTGTAATATTTTTGACTAGAGAATATATACTTTCACAAATCAAAAAATACCGAATTATCAAGCTTAAAGAGATGATTCTGAGGTACAAGGGAAAAATAGTCGAGATGAATGAAATAAAAAAACAAATTAAGAAGTGTTTTTTTATTGTCTGGGAAAACGAAAAAAAGAATAAAATATTATCTTCTTTAAAAGATCTCCAAGAAGAATTTAGGCTGAATTTTTGGTTCGTCGTTAATAATGCCGAAGGGTCGAGATATTCTATAGATCAAGCAATAAGAAGATTACAAACACTTCTTATTGAAGAAAATGAGGAGGTTAAAAATGAAAAGAGAAATCTATTTTCCATTTGATCAAAAACCACCCTCAGAAAAGAAAAAAAATCCTATATCAATAAATACACACTCGTCTCATTCTAGTAATGAAGGGAAAAATTGCAATTCTTACTGCAAAAAAAATTTTTATCCGAAGCGGATAAAATAAAATATTACAGTATGGGTTGTAAAGAATTAGCGGTCGGGATGACGAAAAAATTGACTACACAAGTAGTTTTATTTTTTCTTCGTCTTTGACCGCTTTTTTTTGGGAAATAAAATCTAGATTAACGCTTTGGAGATTGCTTTTGACGTCGGGATTTACCACCAGTTCCAACCATTCTTCTTTCTTTAACTCGAGAATCAACGGTTAATAAACCAGTTGGTTTAATAATGGCTTTAAAAGATTCATTAATTTTAACCAAGCTTCGACAAAGAGCTAAACTAAGAGCTTCAACTTGACCAGCTTTACCACCACCAATAATCTTGCTTTGGAAATGATATTTACCAACAGTATCGGTTATTAAAAATGGTCGGTCATAAGCAATTTTTGCAGTTAACCCAGGAAAATATTTATCGATGGCAATTTTATTGACAGTAGAGTCACCTTTACCAGCAAATAATTTGACTGTGGCAATGGCTGATTTTCTTCTGCCAATGGCATAGGTATATGTATTTGAATTAGTTTTTTTTACCATAATTTTATTTAGTAAACTTATCAGCGAACTTGTGTTCTTCACCAATAAAAACTTTTAATCGAGTCATTCTAATATCTCTTAATTTATTTTTGGGCAACATACCATAAACGCCGTGAGTAATGACTTTTCGAGCATCTTTTCTTAATAATTCACCAAGGGTAAGTTCTTTTAAGTGACCGGACCAAGCGGTGTGATGATAATATATTTTTTGCTTTAATTTACGACCAGTAGTAACAATGTCAGCGGCATTGATAGCAACAACATAATCACCATCATCTCGATGATAAGAAAAAGTCAATTTATCTTTGCCCATTAAAAGAGTGGCAATCTCAGTACAAACTCGACCAAGAGTTTTGCCTTTTAGATCTATTAGATGCCATTTTCTTTCAACACTATTACCTTTTAAGACTGTGGTTTTCATTATTTTGACTCCTTTTTAACTGGTTTGACCTTTTTAGTAACTTCTTTTTTGGCTTTTTTATCAATTTTAATTATTTCTGGTTTAAAATTAACTGCTTTAACAAAGCTAAGTTTAACAATTAAGGCATCATCACCGAAACGTCGCTTAACTTTAGTAATAGTAGTAAAATTTGATTTTTGATCACCAAAAACAGATTTAAAATTAGTAACAACACGGTTAACCCAATGTTGATCTTGAAGAACTTTAAATAATTCTCTTTTGGCAGTTAATTCTTCTTTACTAACAATAGTATTAGCTAAAGCTTCGACCATGGGAATGATAGCTTTAACCTTAGCTTCGGTAGTCTCAATTGAACCATGAGTAAACATAGCTTTGGTTAAAGACTTTAACAATGCTTTTCTTTCGTTAAAGTTGCGTCCTAATTTTTTACCTACCATTCGGTGTCTCATAGTTTATTTCCAAGTGAAGCCTCTTTCTTTTAACCAGGCATCAATAACTTTTAATGATTTTTCGCCGACATTTTTAGCCTTGCTAACATCTAAACGACCAGCTTTAATTAAAGCGTCAATGGTGGGATAACCGGCTTTTTTGAGAGCATTAGTAACTCTTAAAGGAAGTTCGATTTCTTCAACAGAGATATCGCTACCATGAAGGTTTGGAGAAGCTAATAGAGTTATGACTTCTTCTTCAAATTCTTTTGGGTCGACAATTTGACTAAAAGAGCTAATTAAATCTTTAGCGGCCATTTTAAGGGCGTGAAGAGGATCAACTGAACCATCAGTCCAGATTTCCATGGTTAATTTGTCGTAATTTGATTTTTTACCCAAACGAGTAGGCTCAACAGTGTAATTGGTCTTAATTACAGGAGTAAAAGCGGCGTCAAGGATAATTTCACCAACAACATCGGTTTTTTGTTCTTTGGCTAAGGTATAACCAACTCCCCTTTCAACTGTCAAAGAAATTTTTAGGGATGATTTATTGTCAGCAAGGGTGGCAATTACTTGTTCTGGATTGGAAACTTTACACAATTCAGTATCGGCAATATCACCAGCAGTGACAACACCAGGACCTTTCTTTTCTAACTCTAAAACGATAGGATCGTTTTGATTATATTCAAATTTAATCTTTTTAAGATTTAAGGAAATTTCGACTAAATCTTCTTTAACCCCAGGCAAAGTAGTAAAAAGATGGTTAGCACCATCAATTCTAATTTTGGTGATAGCAGCACCAGGGATAGTGATTAACAAAACTCGACGTAAGCTATTGCCAAGAGTGTGACCAAAGCCACCAACTAATGGACTAAGTTCGAATTTACCGTATCTTTCTTCTGTTTTTACGGTTTTGATATTAAACTTATTTGTTTCGATCATTTTTGGCTCCTTTTTTTATTATCTTGAATAATATTCAATTATTAAATTGACATCAATGTCGCCGACCACTTCTTCTCTGGTTGGAGTAGAAATGACTTTGACAGTAAGGTTTTTTTTGTTTAAATCAAGCCACATAGGGGCTTTAAAATCGTTTTCCATGGCTGGGAGGATATCTTTGTAGGTATTGATGGTTTTTTGATCAAAACTGATGATATCGCCTATTTTAGTTTCATAAGAAGAAATGTTGAGTTTTTTATCGTTAACTAAAACATGTTTATGGCTAGTTAGTTGTTTAGCTAAAGATCTAGATAAAACTAAACCTGATTTATAAAGAACATTATCTAGACGTTTTTCAAGAAGGATCATTAAATTATCACCGACCAAACCTTTAAGATTTTTGGCTTTGAGATAGTAATTTTTAAATTGAGTTTCTTGAACACCATAAATTCTTTTGGCTTTTTGTTTTGCTCGAAGCTGAATACCATAATCAGTAGGTTTACTACCACTTTTAACACCGTGCATACCTGGTTTAACGGCACCTTTTTTTTCAATTGGACACTTCGAAGAATTACAACGAAGACCTTTTAAATATAATTTTGATCCAGCAGCTCGACAAAGTCGACATTTGGAATTTAAAGTAATTCTTGACATAGATTAGTTTATAAAGTTAAAAGTTATAAAGTTCATAAAGTTATACTCGACGTTGTTTTGGAGGTCTGGGACCATTGTGAGGGATAGGGGTGACATCAGAGATCATATCGACATCAAAATCTCTTTTGGTGCGAAGATATCTAAGGGCGGCATCTCGACCGGAACCTGGACCTTTTAAATAAACTGCTAATTTTTTAACACCGTGTTTTTTGGCTTCTTCTAGAGTCTTTTCGATGGCAGTGGTAGCGGCATAAGGAGTAGATTTTCTAGCACCTTTGAAACCACAATTTCCAGAACTAGACCAAGAGATAGTTTTACCTTTAGTATCAGTAATTGTGACAATAGTATTATTAAAAGTTGATTGAATATAAAGTCGACCTTCAGCAATATTTTTAAAAGTTTTCTTTTTAGTGACAGTATTATTTGTTTGAGTGTTATTTTGGGCCATTTTTAGATTAATTATTTATTAGTATTATTACTAGCAGCTTTTTGAGCAGTTTCAATCTTTGCCCAAGCCTCTTTGGTTAATGATCCAACAGTTTTCTTTTTACCTTTTCTGGTACGAGAATTTGTTTTAGTTCTTTGACCTCGAACTGGAAGGCTGACAATGTGACGAATACCACGATAAGCTTTAATAGCTTTTAAACGATCAATATTTTCTCTAATTTCTTTTTTAAGATCACCTTCAACTTTAAAATTTTCCAAAGCTTTCATTAAATTAGAAACGTCGTCACGAGAAAGATCTTTTATTCTAGTATTTAAGTCGATTTTGGCTTTCTTGGCTAAATCTTTAACATTGGTTCGACCAATACCAAAAAAACGAGTCAAACCTATTTCAGCTCTTTCATTATCTGGAATTTCAACGCCAACAATTCTCATATTTAAAATTAACCCTGTTTTTGGGTATGTCTTTTGGTAGAACAAATAACACGTCGAACTCCTCTTCGGAGAACTATCTTACAGTTTTTACATCGACGTTTAATACTAGATTTTACTTTCATATAGGAACTTGGATATTGTAACCTAAAAAGCCGACAATATCAAAGAGTAAATTTAATTTATATGCGATAGACAATTCTACCCTTTTCTCCTTCAGGACTAAGGACGAGAGAAACATTGTCTCCAGCTAAAACTCGAATGTGGTGCATTCGTAATTTGCCGGCTAAATGAGCAATAATGTCATTGCCATTTTCGAGTTTAACCCGATAAAGGGAATTAGGCAAGACTTCGGTTATTTGACCTTTGACGGTTGGTTCTTTCATTAAAATGAATTAATTTTGAGGTAAACTATTAATTTTTTGACAGATATCATTAAAAATTGGTTCAATAGGGCGATTACCATCGGTACGGAATAAAAGATTTTTTGATTGAAAATAATTCATAATTAGATCATTATTATCATCATAGAATTTTTGACGGGCGGCCATGGCTTCGGGGGTATTGTCGGTTCGGTTTTTATCTTGAAAATCGACACCCATTTTAGCACGACGAGCTTGAATTTCTTCAAAAGAAACATCTAAATGGATAATTAAATCCAGTGGTTGATTTTGGGATGATAAATAATTTTCAATAAATTGGCCTTGACTAAGCATTCGAGGGAAACCGTCGACAATAAAATCTTGATTATTAAGTTTGGCAAAATTTGAAGTTAAAATCTCAAAGACTATTTCATCTGGAACTAAGTTACCAGCATCAATATATGATTTAGCTTTTAATCCAAGTTCTGATGAAGAAGAAATCTCGTCTCGAAGAAGTTGGCCGGTAGATAAATGAGTAAGGCCGTATTTTTCGGCGATAAGTTTGGCTTGAGTGGATTTACCACAGCCTGATGGTCCGATTATAAATAGATTTAGAGCCATATTTTAGATCTTTAGAACTTTGGAGCGTTAGTACGCTAGTTTTAAATTTATTAAATTAATAACTTAATTTGTCGTAATTTTGCATTTGAACGACATTTTCTAATTTGCGAGTTAATTCAATAATTACAGAAACAACGATAAGAACACTAGTTCCACCAATAGTTAAAGTGGTAATACCGGTAATTTTTTGAACAATAGATGGAGAAACAGCAATAAGACCTAAAAAGACGGAACCAATGACAATAACTCGATTAATTAGATATTTGAGGCGTTTTTCAGTGGAAATACCAGGACGAATGCCAGGGATAAAACCACCTGATTTTCTTAATTCCTCGGCAATTTCTTTTGGTTTAAAAATAACTGAAGTGTAGAAAAAAGTAAAACCCATAACTAATATAAAATAAAAAGCCATATAGAGATAACCATCGGTTCTAAAAATATAAGAAATAGTATTGGCGGTATTGGCAATAAAACTATTGGAAACTTTTCCTAAAAACTGTCCAAATAATGAAGGTACAGTAGCAAGAGAAACAGCAAAAATTATTGGCATAACTCCAGCTGTATTAATTTTTATGGGAAGATAGGTTGATTGACCACGTTTAGCATAATTTATGGGAACACGAAGAATAGCTTCTTCGACTAAGACTATACAGAAGATTAAGACAAAAGCCATAGCGGCAAGGATGATAAGGTTTAAGGTATTTTGAGGATTAGAAAAATCGGTAATACTGAAAGTTTGAATAAAGCTGATTGGTAAACGAGAGATAATACCGGCAAAAATAAGCATAGAGATACCATTTCCAACACCGTATAAATTGATCATCTCACCTAAGAAAATCATGATCATGGTACCAGCCAACATACTAAAAACCAAACCAGCAATGGTTAAGGGAGTAAAAGTAGTAATAATATTTTGAGATTTTAGGATAGTGAACATACCAATGCTGTTGATAATAGCAAAAGGGATAGTGGCAATACGAGTATATTGATTAATCTTGGCTCGGCCATATTCCCCTTCTTTTTGAAGTTCTTCAATTTGAGGAACGACTAAAGCTAAAAGCTGCATCATAACTGAAGCACTGATGTAAGGAGATAAACCAAGAGCAGCAATAGAAAAATTAGCAAGAGTACCACCAGAAAAAATATCTAAAAGAGATAATAGTTGGTTTTGAGAAAAAAATTGTTTTAATAAATCAAGATTAATACCAGGAACTGGGATGTGGGCAATTAGACGAAAAAAAATTAAAAGCAAAAGAGTAACTGTTAATTTTTTTCTAAAAATAGGGGTTTTTAAACCCTCAACATATAGCAGAAGTGACTTAGCTATCAGATTCATTACTCTATATTACCACCCGCAGCAATAATTTTGTTTTTGGCCTCTTTTGAGAAAGAGAGGTTTTTAAATTTTAGAGATTTAGTAAGATTACCAGTAGCTAAAATTTTAAAAGCAGAATTAAAGTTCTTTAGAGAAAAATTAGCTTTTTTAGCAATTGAAGTAGTATCAACAATATCGTTAGCCTTAAACCATTTTTCAATCTGATTTAAATTAACATTAATGACATTTTTTTGACTTTGAAGACGATGTTTACCTCTTAAAAAAGGAAGTCTTTTAATCCAAGATTTTTTATGTTTAGTACCAGCAAAAGTTAAAGCAGTTGAACCTCGAGCTTTATCACCCTTGGCGCCACGACCAGAAGTATGACCACCTAGGCCTGAACCAATACCACGACCGCAACGACGGGCTGGTTTTTGAGTAATTTTAGTTAATTTAGTTAAAATTTCCATATTATTTTTTTAGAATAGAGAGAGCTTTAAGAGCTGCCCAAACATTAATTGATTTGTTTTTAGAGCCAATAATTTTACTGACGATGTCTTGAATACCAGCTAATTCAACAACTGATCTGACTGGACCACCAGCAATAAGACCACTTCCTTTTTTACCTGGTCGAATCATAACAATAGCACCTTTGAATTTTAAAGTAACAGAACCAGAGATAGTACCATCGACAATAGGAACATTAATTAAACTTTTTTGGGCTTTTTTAATACCCTTTTGAATAGCGTCAGCAACACTTTTAGCTTTACCTAAGCCAACACCAACTCGATTTTTTTTATCACCGGAAACAACTAAGGCAGTAAAGTGAATTTGATTTCCACCTTTGGTTTTTTTAGATACTCTTTTAATTTTGACAACCTTATCAACGAACTCGCTGACTGGTTTTTCATATTTTTGATATTGTTGATTTGGATTCATATTTTTAAAAAACTAAACCTTTGGAACGAGCTCCATCGGCAAGAGCTTTAACTCGACCATGATAACGGTAAAGACCACGATCGAATCTAACTTTAATAATTTTCTTTTCTAAAGCAAGAGTAGCAATTTGGGCGCCAACAGCGATAGCTTTTTCAGTTTTTGTACCCTTGTCTAATTTTAAAGCTTTAGTAGAAGCAGCGACGAGAGTTTTACCGTGTTTATCATCGATAATTTGAGCCCAAAGATGTTGATTACTTCTAAAGACAGTTAATCGAGGAACACCTGAATTTAGGGCTAATTTAGCTCTAACTCGATTTTGACGACGTTGTTTTGAATTATGGGTGATCATATTATTTTTTAGGCTTTAGCTTTTTTACCTGCTTTAAGTTTAATAAATTCATCAGCATATCTAATACCTTTACCTTTGTAAGGTTCGGGTGGTCTGATTTTTCGAATATTGCTGGCAACCTGACCAACAACTGTTCTATCTGGGCCAGTAATTATAATTTTAGTATCTTCTGGAACTTCAAAAACAACTCCAGTTGGAGCAGTAACATCAACAGGGTGAATAAAACCGACGTTTAATCTGACTTTATTCCCCATTAAAGCAACTTTATAACCAGTACCTTTTATTTCCATTTCTTTTTTCCAAGGTTCAACAACCCCTTTAATCATATTATTAATATGAGCTCTAACTGTACCGTGGTTTGATTTGGTTTTTTTATCTTCAGAAACGCGGGTAACAAAAACTTGATTATCTTTAACTTCAACATTAATTTTTGGAGCAAAATTTAATTTTAGTTCGCCTTTTGGACCGGTAACGGTAACTTCTTTTTGATTAACAACAACAGAAACTCCGGTTGGAATATTAATTAATTGTTTTCCTATTCTTGACATAAAGGTTTACCAAATTTCGGCAATAATTTCTCCACCAAGACCTTTAAATTTTGCCTCTTTTTGAGACATAACACCGCTACTAGTGGAAACAATGATTAAAGAAGCGGGATTTTTACCCCAAGGAAGGGATGATTTTTTTTCATAAATACGTCGACCAGGCTTAGAGAACAATCTAACATCACTGACTCTAGGTTCATTATTGTCATAAGCTAAAGTGATAATCATATCTTTTTTAGTATCACCAGTAATTGAAAAATCGGCAATATAACCGGTTTTCTTTAATAAAGTAGCCATGGCAATACAAAAATTAGAAACTGGAGCAGAAATAGTTTTTCTACCAGCTTTGTAGCCGTTTTTTATTCTAATTATAAAATCGATAGAAGTTGATTGATGCATATTTTTATTACCAACTGGCCTTTTTAACACCAGGAAGCATTCCTTGGTGAGCCAATTTGCGAAAGCAAAGTCGGCAAATGCCAAATAAACGAATAAATCCATGTGGTCGACCACAAATTTGACATCGATTATGATGCCGACAACTATATTTTAATTTTTTGTCTTCTCTGACTATTTTTGCAACGGTGGCCATAATTTAGTTAATTAGTTATTGGTTTTCTCAAAAGGGAAACCTAGGGCTGATAATAACATTTTTGCTTCTTCTTTTGAAGAGGCATTAATATTTAAAGTAATTTGAACTGATCTAATTTTGTTAATTTTATCAAGATTGATCTCGGGAAAGAAAGTTTGATCTTTGATGGTTAGATTATAGTTACCCTCAGAATCGAAAGCGGTTTC
>JAQVXB010000027.1 GCA_028709405.1 Candidatus Shapirobacteria bacterium | reverse complement strand
AATGACGTAAGCTTTTTTAAAACCAGCTTCTAAACTAACTTCACCGAGACTGTTTAAAAAAGAGAAGGTTTCACCTGGGGCAACTAAAACACTGTTAACGATTGATGATCCTTTTTCAACATTCATATTACGAATAGTACTAGAATGACTAAAACTAGAAGTACCTCTACCTAAAAGGTCTTTAATACCAAGATCATTAGCATCTTCGTTTTTGATCTTTGGTTCAGTGGCAATAACAGGAATGGTGATGTCGATAGAAATTTCTTCAAAATTAATTAATTTATCAAGAGAATCGATAATTAGAGACACTAACTCTTTCTCTTTTATTTTAATCCCATTTTGGGCTGGTTTAAATTCAGTGACTTTATTATTTTCAAATTTAAAAATGGCATCAACAGGATCTCTAGCTAAACTATTATTTAAATTTTTAACATAATCATCTATTTTAAATCTTTGAAAATCATTTTGGAAACCAACCCAAGAAATTAGAGACTCGCTATCAATAATAATTTTATTGAAATTTTCATTTAAAACTAAACTTTTTTTAATTAATTTTTGGGCTCTTGTTTTGGCTATATTAATTTCGTCATCAGATGGAATTGAACCAATTAATTTGGTTTCAGTCGTAATTTTTTGACTAAAATTGGCGGTTATAAGTAAGGTATTTAATTGATTAATTAGGGAATCTCTGTCTAAATTAACACCAACTGATCCAAGGGAAACAGAGATATTATTATTTTTAAAATTGATTTCAGTAGGAACAAAGGGTTTTTCAATTTGAGAAGCCAATTGATCTATTTGTTCGTTTAATTTAGAAGTATCAAATGAAATATCTAAATTAAAATTTTTGGGTTTAAAAAAATAACCGATATAAGCAGTGATGCCTTGGTTAAGACGACGATAAAGCATCGTACTAGCGGTTTTATTTTTATCAATTTCGG
Organism: Candidatus Shapirobacteria bacterium; assembly: GCA_028709405.1. Classification (GTDB taxonomy): domain Bacteria; phylum Patescibacteriota; class Microgenomatia; order UBA12405; family UBA12405; genus WARW01. Next base: position 6,089 of record JAQVXB010000027.1, on the reverse strand, counting down.
CTGAAATAGAGGCTAGAGAAAAAGAATATTCTTCTTGATTTGGAAGAATAATAATCAAATTTTGAGGTAAAACAAAATCTTTATCGATTTGGGCTAAAATTTCGTTGCGGGATAGGTAAGAATAATTTTTGTCTAAAAGATAGGTATTACTACCAGTTTTGTCATAGTTAGCAATAATTGGACCTAAAAGAAGAGTTAGAAAAAGAAAAATGATTATAAATAATAGATAGATAATCGATTTTTTGTTCATAAGTTATGATTTTAAATCCATGGCTTTGTTAGCTAATTCGTCAGCGAGAATATTTGATTCGCGACGAAGATCTTGAAAAATAATTGGAAGAGAAATGCAATTAGTAAGTTCTTTGGCTTTTTTAAAGATAGGAATTAAATTTGGAGCTTTGACTTTATAAAATCCTTGCATTTGACGAATCATTAATTGAGAATCGGCAAAAAAATTAATTTGAGAAATTTTAAAAGACTTTTTGTTTTCTTTTATCCAAGTTAGAGCACCAACTAAACCAGCATATTCGGCCTCATTATTGGTCTTAATACCAAGATATTTTGATTCCTTAAACAAAATATTTTGATTATCATCATAGACAACTATTCCATATCCAGAGTGGCCAGGATTACCGCGAGAACCGCCATCAGTGTAAACATTAACTTGCATAGGAAAATTATACATTATTTAAACCCACCCTACCCTCCCTTGACAAGGAGGGCTAAAATTACTCCAAAAAAACTAGAAGAGACATGAGGATGACACCGAGGATAATAAAAATCAATTGAAAAAGAGAATTAGATATTTTTTGATCATGTCGATGAAGTTCGGGAATCAGGTCACTGGCGGCTAAATAGATGAAAGCGCCGGCAGTTATTGGAATTAAATAGATTGATAAAAAAGAAATTTTTGAACCTAAAATAAAAACTAAAATAACACCTAAAAAGGCAGAGCAAGCAGATAAAAAATTATAAAAAACAGCTTTTTTGAGAGACAAACCACCATGAATTAAAACAGCAAAATCACCTATTTCTTGAGGAATTTCGTGAAGTAAAACTGCAATACTGGTAAAAATACCTAATTTGGGGCTGACCATAAAAGAGGCGGAAATAAGCATGCCGTCGACTAAGTTATGAATAGCATCTCCAGAGAGATTTAAAGTGATTAAATGTTTTGATTGATGATTGGAACAACTGATTTCGTGGCAGTGATGCCAGCGAAGAATTTTTTCGAGAATGAAAAATAAAAGTAAACCGGTAATTACCAACAAAGAAACGGTTAAAGAGTTAAGATTTTCAAAAGATTCTGGAAGTAAGTGAATAAAAGTGTCTCCTAAAAGGGCTCCGATAGCAAAACTAACCAAGAGAAGATTAATTTTTTGACTGATTTTTTTATTTAAAAAAAATAGAAAAATGCCAGAAATAGACAAAAGGCTAATAAAGAAAACTGATAAAAGTGAAAAAAACAAAGATTCCATGGCCAAATTTTAACAAAAAAAACAAATTATGGATTGCTTTGATGTTTTTTTGGTATGATATAGATGTGAACTTAGAAGATATAAAATCACCGTTGCCACCAAGAAAAGTAATATTAAATACGGAAGTGGAAAATGAAAATATCGATCCAAGAGTATCTTTAAATGAACAAGAAATAAAGGTTGAATCAAATATACAAAATCAACCTCCTGTTCAAATTGAGAAAAAGAAAGGTAGCAATAAGGTATTTTTGTTTGTATTTATAGGGATAATTTTGGCAATTTGTATAGTTTTATATCTAACTTTATTTAGGACTAATTCAATTAATAATCAAGTAGTTTTAAAATATTGGGGTTTATGGGAAGAGGAAAATGTAATTAATGGAATAATAGCCGATTTTGAATCTAAAAACCCAAATATTAAAGTTGATTATAAAAAAAATCAATTAACAGGTTATGCTGGTAGATTGAATGGAAGATTGGCAAAATCGGGTGAAACAGATGATGTTCCAGATGTTTTTAGAATTCATAATACATGGATACCGATGTTTAGGGATAATTTAGCACCGGTGCCAAAAGAAAGTGTAATTAAAATTGGATTAGAAACTGATTTTTTTGATGTTTATAAAAAAGATTTAATCGAAGGAGGCGAATATTTATCAGTACCTTTAATGTATGACGGTTTAGTGATGTTTTACAATCCTGAATTATTAAACAAGGTTCAAGCAGCGGTCCCCAATAATTGGTGGGATTTAAAAAAAACAGCAGTTAAAGTCACTGAAAGAGATGAATCTGGAAAGATTAAAATAGCAGGAGCAGCAATAGGAGTGGTAGAAAATGTAGATCATTGGAGCGATATAGTTGGATTGATGATGAAACAAAATGGAGTTAATTTAAATACAATGTCAGCCGATAACGAGAAGAAAATGAAAGATGTATTAGATTTTTATACTTTATTTAAAACTAGTGATCAAGTTTGGGATGAGAGTTTACCTAATTCTACTCAGTATTTTGCCAGTGGTAACTTGGCTTTTTATTTCGGACCATCGTGGAGAGTTTTTGATATACAAGCATTAAATCCAAATTTAAAATTTGAAATAGCTGGTATGCCACAATTACCAACAACAGCGTCAACTCCGACTGATAAAATTGGAGCTGAAGCAGAATTAACGAATATCCACTGGAGTACCTATTGGACAGAGGGTGTAAATAATAAAAGTAAACATCAAAAAGAGGCTTGGAAATTTTTAGAATATTTATCATCGCCAGAAGTTTTAGAGAAGACTTATCAGGCTGATTCTTTGCTTAGAAGTTTTGGTCAGATTTATCCAAGAAAAAGTATGGCGGAAAAAATTAGCAGTAATCTAAAAATAAAAGCTTTTATAGATACAGCAAATAATGCCAGTAGTTGGTATTTAGCTTCTGAAACTGGCGATGATGGGGTAAATACTGAGATGCAAAAATATTTTAAAGATGCTATAAACGGAATTTTAGCAGGAAGTAAAAATAGTACAGATGCGGTTAAAACATTACTTAGTGGAGTTTCTCAATTAAGACAAAAATACGGTCTAATAAAATAAAGTTAAAAGTTTAAAGTTGAAAGTAAATGATTTTAGTAAATTTTAAATTATATAAAGAAACGTTTAGCGATGGAGCTTTAAAGTTAGCAGAAATTTGTCAAAAAGTGTCTAAAAAAAGTGGGGTTGAAATTATTCCAGTAGTGTCGGCCCTAGACGCAGTCCGAATTAAAGAAAAATTAAAGATGAAAGTTTATGTTCAAGCGGTTGATGAGGTTGATGAGGGAGCTAAAACAGGTTTTATCTCCCCTTTTCAAACTAGTGAGTTAAAAATTGACGGAACTTTAATTAACCATTCTGAACACAGAATAAAAGCAGGGACAATTAAAAAAATGCTTAAAAATTGGCCAAAAGGTTTTAAATCAGTGCTTTGTATCAGCAGTTTTGGGCAGGCTGAAGGTTGGGCAAAAAATATTAAAGCAGACATAATTGCCTATGAACCAAAAGAATTAATCGGTAGTAAGGATAAATCAGTGGCAACAGAAAAACCTGAAATTATTAAAAAAATAGTAGAAAAATATCCTAAAATACCAATTTTGGTGGGAGCAGGAATACATTCTAAAGAAGATGTGGTTGTGTCTTTAAAATTAGGAGCTAAGGGTATTTTGATATCTTCCTTTATAGTTAAAGCGAAAAATCCAGAGAAGGAATTATTAGAAATAGCATCGGCATTTTAATGTTATAAAAAATCTTCGATTTCTTGTAGCGCACTGGATGTCTTCGACATGTTATTAATATCTTGCTATAATTCTTTACATATATGGCATCAATAGACAATTTATTAGTATCTCTTCTTGTTGACGAAGTTGTTGGCGGTCTTATAGTAACTGTTCCCCCAGGTCACGTTGGTTGTATTTACAGTATTTTTAGGGGAGTTTTAAAAAATGTTTGGCACCCAGGAATGCATTTTAAAGTGCCATTAATTCATAGAGTCAAACTTTTTAATGCTCAATTAATAGAATATACTGTGTCTAAAGATATCACTTTAAAAGATAATAAAGAAATTATGGGAGATGAAGTAATTAATTCAGTAACTTCGGATAATAAATTTGTGGCAGTTGAGGCAACGGTTTTAATTAAATTGGATACTGAAAGATTACCAGAGATTTGGCAGAATATTGGAGAAAATTTTGTATCTAAAATTATTAGACCAGTAACTCGAAGCCGAATTAGGAAAGTCTTAACTAACCATACATTGATTAAAGCTTTGTCGACCGATAGAAGTAGTATTGAAGATGAGGTTAAACAAGAATTAATAGATTCTTTGAGTCAACACGGGTTACATGTTGATAATTTTTATTTGAGTTCCTTAACTCCAATCGAAGGAATGCAACAAATGGAAATAAATAATTTAGCTAAAGAAGAAGTTATCCAACCGATAGAGTCAAATACCAGCACTGAGATGGAGACAAGGTTTTAAGAGTTTTTTGGGCTGAAAGTAGAGTTGAATTGGTGGTAGAAACATCATCAAAAAGAATAAAATTTTTATATTTTAAATTACCTGATTTTTGATGTAAAGAGAATATATTGGCGACATTTATTGATCTATCTTTGATATTTTTTAACCTGGCTTGAACGGAATTATTCTGATGACGAACTATAATTTGGTTAGAAAAATTTAAATTTAATTTTTGGGATAATTTTTCAGCTAAAATTTCTGATTGATTAAAACCACGCCAATTTTGACGAGATTGATGAAGTGGAATTGGAACTAAAATAAAATTATTTTGATGCCAATATTTAACTAGATTGGGAAAATTTGATTTTAATATCTTAGCCATTAGATCGGCCAAAATAGTAGAATTATCGGATACAAAATTATATTTTAAATCAGTAATAGCTGATTTAATGGAAGATTGATATTTAAATAAACTTAAACCACCGTCAAAACCATTTTTAGGAGCTTTGGTGTTTAAAATGATTAAATGTTTTTGGCATTTGGAACATAAATAATCCCCTGTCTTACCACAACCGTAACAAATTTTGGGGAAGATTAGATCGAGGATTAGAGACATTAATTAATGATAACAAAACCCACTCCTAACCCCTCCCTTGACAAGGAGGGTAACAAAATAGCCTTATTTGTGCTATAATATAGGTCTCCTGGAGATGTATTGCATTGACGGAGTTAGAACTTTAAAAAACTGCAAGCCGACTTTGATCTATGAGTCGTTAAACAAGGTCAAAACAAATATGCCAAAAAAACTTTTGGTGTTGATTTAACCAAAGTAGCTGACGCTTTTAACGGCGTTTTTGCTCCTAAGGCTAACGCTTACGCTTTAGCATAAGCACAACCATTTTTTAGTTTTCCATTCTGGAGAGAATTAAAAAGTGTTAACTGAACCAGAATGCTATTTTTAGAATCTCGATTTTCTAAAGATTTAAGAGAGGGGTAATTCCCTCAACAATCGACACTTTAACGCTTCTCATTTATTCTAGTTGTTAAAGGCGTAGGATAGAGTATTTTAAGCTTGTAGACGTTTTTTACAGTCGACTTTCGGACCTCGGCTCGATACCGAGCATCTCCTCCTTCTCTCCGATTCTTGAAGCTTCGGATGGATAAATCTCCATTTATTTTTTAAAATCTAATCTAAATCACGAACAAGATAACATTGATTGGTGATGTCATAACCATTGAAATTAAATTTGTCTTTTAATGGAATAACTTCTTTGTCTTTAATATAATTAGAAACAACATATTTCGTGGTAAGAGGATAATTAGAGATAGTTCCACTACTGCCAGCAGCTATAATCTTTTTAACTCCTAATTTTTTGGCTGATTCAGATAAAGAATCTACAAATTTTTCAAAAAACTGACCAATATCAAGTGTCTGTTCTTTTGGAATATCAAAAGCACGAATTAATAGTGCTGGATCCCCATTTTTTGTTTCAACTTGAAAAACTAAAGTTGAACCGATTAATTCAGAATTATTATTAACTGATGAATCGACAAATTTATATGGAATTAAGTTAGGATATTGTTTTAGCAGAGGATAAACTCTAGTGTAACAAACATCAGCCATATAGCCAGACATCT
>JAQVXB010000026.1 GCA_028709405.1 Candidatus Shapirobacteria bacterium | reverse complement strand
AAATGAATTAGTTAATCAAGAGAAAACAGTGGTTGAGGTTAAAGTTGAGGGAAAATTGGTGGGGCAAATTGGAATGAACGACACTATTAAAGATGGAGTTTTGGAAACAATTTTGAGTTTACATAAGAGAGGGATTAAAGTGTTTATGTTGACTGGCGATAATAAAAGAGCGGCGGAATTTGTGGCCAAAAAAGTTGGAATTGACGAAGTGATAGCTGAGGTTTTGCCAAGTCAAAAGTCGGAAAAAATAAAAGAATTACAAGAAAAAGGATTAAAAGTTGCTATGGTTGGTGATGGAATAAATGATGCGCCAGCATTGGTGCAATCGGAAGTGGGAATGGCGATGGCAACTGGAAGTGATATCGCCATTGAATCGGCAGGAATTACGATTTTGGGCGGTGATATTAAAAAGGTGGCGACAGCAATTGAATTATCAAAAGCGACAATGACAACGGTTAAAGAAAATTTATTTTGGGCATTTATTTATAATATGGTGGGAATTCCATTGGCGTCGGGGCTACTCTACCCTGTTTTGGGAATTAGATTAAATCCGATATTTGCAGGAATGGCGATGGCGCTTAGTAGTGTGTCGGTGGTGAGCAATTCGTTGAGATTGAAAATTAAAAAATTAAAATAATTTTTTAAAGATAGTCGTGGACATCAAATTGATCGATAGTAAATTTTTGGCCATCAAAATCTAGAACCGTATACCCTCCTTCGTGAATTTTAGATTCGGCAATTAATTTGTCACTTGGCCGAAATTTTGGATCCAGAGAATAAACAAAATTGCGGATGATTCCGCCGTGACTGGCAATTAAGACTATATCTGGTTTTGATTGATGATAAATTTCAATTATCTTTTGTTGAAAACTAGAAAGAATATTTGTTAGAGAAGTATTGGTTTCAGGAGAAACCCAATCGGGGTCTTGCATGGCCATCTCTTGAATGTGTTGACGAATCTCATAGGGATTTTGATAATTAGTATAGGCCATAAATTCACCAAATTCGGCGATAATTTGGCTGTTTTTAATATTTAAAATTGATTTAACAATATCAGCACTTTGAACGGCACGAGTGTAATGGCTAGAGTAGATAATATCAGAAGCGATAAGAGAAGGAAATTTTTTTCTTAAAGCTTGACCTAATTTTTCAATTTGAACAATGCCCGTTTTGGTTAAATAAACATCTTTAATATCACTAAAGATTGACAAATTGGGCCGTTGTTTTTCTCCATGGCGAAATAAAATTATTTGCATCTTTTATAAATATTTTTTATCCAAAAGTTTTTGAAGAATGGAATTGACATGGTCGAAAGTAAAAATCCTAAAGTCGGAACAATAGCATTAATGAATGGTTTTGATAAATTGGCAAATTGGAAAAACAAAACAATAACAAAATAAGTTAAAATAGCAATTAAAATTTTTCTAGAAAAACTAATTTCCCAAGCTTTGTCAATTTCAACTTTTAAATTTCTATTTTTTATTTTTTCAATTTCTTGACTAAGTTGTTTGAAATTATCCATATTTTAGGCTTTTTCAATTTTTAGAATATCGCTGGTTTCGATAGAAACCGAAAGTGTTTTTTTAAGGATTTGAGATTCAAAAGATTTTGGCCAAGATGGAGCGAAAATTTTGATTTGATCGTTAATTTGAAGATTGGCTTCGCGACGGAGAACTTGAATAGATCTGACTAAGTCACGATATTCACCCTCAGAAATAAGTTCAGGAGTTAAATTAGTGTCGAGATCGACAGAAAGAAGGTTAGATTTTTTGTCAAAAACAACTTCTTTAACATTAGTCTCTTCGGCAATAATGTTAATTAAGTCTTGGTCTAATTTTAAATCGGAATCGATAGTAACCTTGGCTAATGGCTGACGTAATTTTATGGCAAATTTTTGTCTTTGGCCATGAATTAACTGACAGATTCCTCTGACTGATTCCATCTGTTTTTCAAGATTAGTGTTGATTATATCTTTGTCTGATTTTGGCCAGTCTTGGAGATGAACACTGGTGTTGATTGATTCGGTTTCCAAACCAGAAAGGTTTTTATAAATAATTTCGGAAAGGAAAGGAATAAAAGGAGATAAAAGTCGAGATATTTGATCAAAACAATGATATAAAAGATCGTTATTGTCGTTACGGTCGCGACTGCGGCGAATATACCAGGTGGATAAATCGTTGACAAATTTTTCAATGGTTTTAGTGGCAGAAGAAGTACTAAATTTTTCTAAACTTTCGGTACTTTTATGAATAGTGGTATGAAGCCGAGATATGAGCCATTTATCCATAATATTGGTTAAAGTAGAAGGATTGAAATCTGATGATGGTTGCCAGTTGTCGAGATTGGCATGTTGAGTGAAAAAACGGTAGGAATTCCAAAGAATTAAAATAAAATCACGCTTAACTTGATCGGCAATGGAATAACCAAAATTAACACTAGTATAAGATTTTTGCTGACAGTAAAGCCAACGCATTGAGTCAGCACCCATTTTGGATACGGCTTCATCGTAAGGAATACCATTTTTTTTGGTTTTACTCATTCTTTGACCTTTTTCGTCGCGGACTTCAGAATAAGTGACAACATTTTGGTAGGGTGGAACATCTTCAAAAGTAACACTAAAGAAAAGCATGGAATAAAACCAAAGGCGAACCTGTTCAATCATTTCAGAAACTAAATCAGCTGGGAACCATTTTTGCCAATAAGATTTATCTTCTAGATATTTAAGAGTGGAAAAAGGAACCACACCGGCATCTAACCAACAATCACCAACGTCGGGAATACGTTTAACGTGTTGGCCACATTTTGGACAATTAATTTCAATTTGATCAATCCAAGGACGATGAAGAGTTTTAAGACTATCAATTAATTCAGGGTTAACAGCTTTATCTTTCAATTCTTCAAGGCTACCAATAACAACTAATTCACCGCAGGAACATTCATAAAAAGGTAAGGCTAAACCATAAAAACGCTTACGACTGATCATCCAATCTTCCATGGAATCGAGCCAATTTTGCATACGACGGCCGACATATTTAGGCTGCCAATTTACTTTTTTGGCAGCTTCTTTTAAAAGAGGACGAATTTCATCAGATTTAATGTACCAACTATCTTCAAGTCTAAATAGGCATTTGGTGCCACAACGCCAACAATGAGGATAACGATGGGTAATTGATTCGGTCTTAAAAAGAGAATTGATACTTTTTAAATAATTGAAAACTATTTCATTAACTTTGTGAGCATAAAGACCAGTTAATTCACCAAAACCTTCCTTAAAAAAACCTTGTTCATTAAGGGGAGCAATCATGGCGGATTTTAATTTTTTACCAAGTAAATAATCTTCTTGACCGCAACCAGGGGCAATATGAACAACACCACTACCATCAACTGGATCAACCATTTCCCATTCGACAATAGAGTGTTTAACCCCCTCTTGAGCGGGAATTTGATATAGAGAATCATATTCTAAACCGACAAGAATATTAACATCAATGTTTTCATAATCTTTAAGACCAAGACGATCGGCGGCTAGTTTAGCAAGATAAATATAATCATTGTCGACTTTAGCTTTAACGTATTCAAATTTGGGATTGACGGCCAGTAAAACATTGGCCGAAAGGGTCCAAGGGGTAGTGGTCCAAGCAAGAACATATTCATTAGTTTTACCGGATAATTTGAATTTTAAATAAACTGATTCATCAGTTACCTCTTTGTAACCATCGGCTTCTTCGTGTTGAGAAAGACCAGTTTCACAACGAGGACACCAAGTGGTAGCTGATTTATTTTTAATTAGCCAACCTTTTTCTTTGACTTTTTTTAAAAAATGCCAGATATAAAGATTATTGGTTTTGGAATTGGTGTAATAAGAATTATCCCAATCCATAAACATACCAAGACGTTTTGATTGTTCAGTTTGAATTTGACTGAATTTATCGACACGATCAAGACAAGCAGTAGTAAATTTATCTAAACCAAAATCGATAATATCTTTTTTAGAATTAAATCCGTTTTCTTTTTCAACTTCAACTTCAACCCAAAGACCTTGGCAATCAAAACCATTTTGAAAGCGCTGAGCGTAGCCTTGAGAATTTTTGAAACGCTGGAAAACATCTTTAAGAGTACGACCTCGAGCATGATGAACCCCCATGGGAGCGTTGGCAGTGATGGGACCATCAATAAAACTAAATTTTTGATCGGAATTGTCGTTTTTGTGAAGATATTTTTGAACTAAGTCGTGTTGATACCAAAGGTCGACAAGCTTTTCCTCTAATTTAGGGAAATCTGGCATTGATGGTAAATCTTTAAAAAAAGTCATAATTTATGTGTGTATTATACAATACGGTCTTTAAAATGAATTGATGTATTAATGAAAGCACATATTAATAAAAAGAATAAATAAATTTTAGATTAAAATATAATATAAATTATGAAATTAGAAAAAATATTTTACTGGTTACCTAGAATTTTATCTGTTTTATTTATTGTTTTTATAAGCATGTTTGCTTTAGATGTTTTTGAAGAAGCAAAATGGTTTTTAGCATTGTTAATACATCTTATTCCTAGTTTTATTTTGATTATTTTAACAGTAATTGCTTGGAAAAATGAAAAATTAGGAGGAATGACTCTTATAATTGTTGGCGTTTTTTCATTAATTTATTTTCGCTTTGAATCATTAATTATATCTATTCCTATTATCGTTATAGGTATGCTTTTTTGGAGTAGAAAATATTTTTTTAAAAAAAAGTATTATTGACACATCATTTCGCTTGGGTATAAATCTTTGGATTTTTCCAATAAATCATGAGCGTAGATAGGTTCATAGTCTTCCATTGGTTTTTCTGGTTTTGGTTGAACATAATTTACTTCTTCGTTTACTGGAATCTCTGAATTTTTCATCTTAATAACTTCTTGGTTACTAACCCAATTGTCAAAACTATTCCAGTCAATCGAGTTCAAGGCCAGAGCTTTTTCATATTCTCGCCACCATTCAAGTCTAGTTCCTCCTAAATAAGCATGAGATACTAAAATCATATTTGTTGGTTTTTTGGCAATACTTTCATCGAATATTTTTCCAAATTCTTTAGCATTTGCTCCTCTGGCCCATAAACTATAATCGCAAAGTGAACCTCTTCCCATCGGCTCACCAACATCAACGTTAGTCACTGAAATAATTTTTGTATTGTATTCTTTTGGTTGATAAATAGTTGCTTCCACGTCATTAACCCCACGACCCAAAATATACTCAATTCCTAGATCCTGTGCCGCTTTTAAAGTCATTTCATCATAAGCAAAATACCGACTACCAAATACTCTCATTTTCTTTCCGGTAATTTTTTCTACCAAATCTTTTGATTCTTTTAAATATTGATACTGTTCATCATAAGACATATCCCAAAAAGGTGCTTTGTCGTACCCACCAGCTATTTCATACCCTTTATCGGCAAGTCTTTTAAAAACTTCTGGGTTTTCTTTCAAAACATTGTCTTGAACTTTAACTAAAGCCGTCAAACATCTTTTATCTAATTCTTTTTCCCACTGAATTACTCCTTCTATTCTTTCAAATTCGATTAACATCAAAATGGTATTAATTTTCGAATTAACTTTTCTATTATTCATTATATTTATCACCGAAATTACAAAAACTATAAAAAGTATTAATAGTTTAATAAAGTTTTTATTTTCTTTTGTTTTCATCCTTATTTTATTTTTTAATAATTTTTATAGCCTTGCCTTTGATTATTGCTATAGCTATCTTTTTGTAAGTTTTATCTAAAATTCTTCCAAAAGTTGGTTGTGAAACGTTCATTTTCTTAGCTGCTTCAATTTGATCTAAGCCATCAACATCGTGTAGTTTTAAGGCTTCTAGTTCATCTGGTAATAATTCAACTTCTTCCAAAATTGATAGAGGCACACCCCGGGGCTTAAAGTAAACAACCTCGGGGTTAAAACGTAAAAATCTAGGATTCTTTGGCCTAACCATATTTTATTTTAAATCGTTTTCCTCTTTTTTGACATCTTCAAGCTCTTCTTCTAAAGCTTTTCGATAATCAACTAAAGCTTGTTTTTGTTCTGCTTCAGTTTGGGGTTGATTCCAGCCAAAAAATCGGCCTAAACCTCTACCAAATCCTCGACCATAACCAAAACCTAAGCCTCGTCTTAAGCCTGATCCACAAGGACCAAGACCTCTACCTGTTAATGGTCCCATTCCCATTGGACCAGTTCTATCTCTATTTGGCATATTGCCTCCTATTTAGATAAATTAATAATAATGAATATATATTCATTATATGATGAATCAAAAATATTGTCAATAGTTCTGTTTAGATAGTAAATGATTAACCAAACATCAGTAATTCTGGTTTTATTATTAAAATAATCCCGATTATTAAAATAATTATTCCACCCACAATTCCTGATAATTTTGTATATTTTTTGCTAATACCGCTGACTTCAAATGTTTTTATTGCTAGAAAAAATATAATTAGATCATCAAGCATAAAAATTAACACATATAAAAAAAGATAAAAATAATATTCAAAAGTTGACAATTTTATTGTTGACAATAAATTAGTATAAACTGCTGGTAAACCGGCCGAACAAACAATTTCTATTAAATTAACTGAGACGGCTAAAGTGGTAATACCTATCAATGAAAAAAATAGTTTTTTTTGAGTTAGAATATCTTTTATTTTTTGAATAATTTTTTGTCTTTGAGTTTGATTGGTAACCTTGCATTCTCCTTTGGAGAATAAACCATTTTTAATGTGTAATATTCCGCAAATTATGGCTACAATTCCAATAATAATCTTGACCCAATAAACATAGCCAATATATTTGAAAAAATTAAACCAAGCGGATAAAAATAATAAATACATCAATCCTGAAACTAAAATAAAAGTTGTTCCTAATAAATACAATTTTTTCTTATCTTTCATATTTATCAGCATAGTAATTAAAAAAATGAGTATCCACATGGCACAAGGATTAAATCCATCTACAAAAGCAATTAATATTGTCGCGATCGGTAGAGATAGACTCTTTAAATCAATTTTTTTAGAAAAAATATTTAAATAAACTGGGGCAGATGAGTTTTCGTTTGTCTTTTCGTTTCCTAATATTTTTTTAATCTTTTCTTCAATAATTATTCCTGTTGTTTCTTCACTGCCATAGCCCAAAACATAATCTTCATTTATTATTAACAAAGGGACACCAGCAACTTCGATATTTAACTCTTTAACTAAATCACTAAAAATTTGGGCATTTTCTTGGTTGTAATAAATTTCATATTCACTAACTGTTACTTTATCTTGATATTTTGT
>JAQVXB010000025.1 GCA_028709405.1 Candidatus Shapirobacteria bacterium | reverse complement strand
GAAGGGGAGAATGTAAAAGTTAATGGCACTAACGAATTTGGTCAAACCTTTAATAACGAAGTAATGAATATCGAAGAATATTTAAAACATATTTATGAAATGCCTACTAGTTGGCCAGAATCTGCCCTACAAGCTCAGGCCATGGCCGCTAGGTCTTATGCTCTTCGAGTCTATGGTGAAAAAGGTTATCTTTATCCCAGCCAAAAAGACCAAGTTGTCAAAAAAGAAATTAATAATGACCGTTGGATAGCCGCCGTCAATGCTACTCGTGGTAAAGTTATTACTTCTGGAGGCCAGCCCATAAAAGCTTGGTTTGCTTCTACTGCTGGTGGTTATACTTTTACTTCTGCTGACGTTTGGGGTGGGGAAACTTCTTGGACTAAAAGGCTTAGAGATACTAATGGTGATATTAATTCTTTTGATGATTTATTTGCTAAAGCTTATGATCGGGAATCTCCTTGTTTTTATTCGGCTCAAGGTTATCGTAAAGAATACAACAAATCAGCTTGGCTAAAACCATCAGAAGTAGCCGACATTGTTAATGTCGTTTTGCTTTATCAAAAAGATTCTTCTATTCAAAATCATCTGTGCTACCAAGACAATCCTTCTGGTGGTTGCACTGATACTTGGAACCCTGAAAAGGTCAAAATCGAACTTAAAAATCGAGGTGGAACTCCATTTAATTCCATTAGTTCGGCCTCTGTTACTGATTGGAATAAAGCAGAAGGTAGAACCAATACTATTTCTTTTTCTGGAGATAGTGGCAATGTTTCTATTACTGGTTCTATTTTTAAAAGCCTTTTTAATATTCGTGCTCCAGCCAATATTTCTATTGTCGGTCCTCTATTTAATGTCGAAAAACGCTAATTTTAGATAAATTTCATTCATTATATTAGACTTTTTACTTTCAACTTTTAACTTGATAAACTACAGTATGAACCGTTCTAAAGATTTAGATACTATCGCCCCTGACGACGAAGTTATAGTTTCCAAACCGATTAAAAAATCAACTAAAGAAGTATCGCCCAAAAAAAATCCCGAAATTAAAGAGAACCTTGTTAAAGAAGATCTAACCCAAAAAATTTATAATATTTTAGGCCACACCAAAAGTCCTTTTTCTGCTTTTTTAGTCCGTCCTAAAGTTTTAACTTTTGCCGAACGTGATGAAAATGAGGAGATTTTTTTAGCAGTTCGGCCTCACTGGATTAATAATTTATCCTGGATTACTGTTTCCTTTTTAATGCTTTTTGTTCCTTTATTTTTTAAATACTTAACTTTTTTAAATTTTTTCCCCAGTCAATATCAATTTGTTGCCATTCTCTTTTGGTATTTAATTACCTTCGTTTATGCTTTTGAAAAATTTTTATCTTGGTATTTTAATCTTTTTTTAATTACCAATGAAAGAGTTATTGATATCGATTTTAATAACCTTCTAAATAAACATTTTGCTGAGGCCGATATTTCTATGATTCAAGATGTTTCTTCTTCGGTTAAAGGAGTTTTTGGAACTTTTTTCAATTTTGGTGATGTTTTAATTCAAACTGCTTCCGAAATAAATCAAATAAATTTTGAAAAAGTTCCCAATCCAGAAAAAATTATAAAACTTCTAAAAGAACTCCGAGACTTGGAAGAAATTAAAAATAGAGGGGGTAATAATCATGAATAATTTTTTAAATATAAATGGTTTAGAAAACTATTTTTTTATTATTACTAAAGTATTTTTTATCTCTTGTTCTTTTCTTTACTTAATATTTGCTCTAATTGTTGTCAAACAAGTCACTTCAATGTCTAAAAGTGTTACTGACAAATTTAATTTTATTT
The DNA here is from genome assembly GCA_028709405.1 of Candidatus Shapirobacteria bacterium. Taxonomy (GTDB): domain Bacteria; phylum Patescibacteriota; class Microgenomatia; order UBA12405; family UBA12405; genus WARW01. Next base: position 5,533 of record JAQVXB010000025.1, on the reverse strand, counting down.
TAATCGTTTTTTCTTATCTACATTTAGCTTTTTCTGTTATCTTAGTCTTAACCATGTTCGGATTGTAGTATCATTAATTAATGCATTTTACTTGTCGTTCTTTCAGTGGTAATTCAGAATCAAAATCCTGGTCCCGCTATTGGGAAAATGATCCTGACGATTTGTCCTTAAAATCAACCAAAGGTCATCTATTTGCTCTAATCAATATTAATTCGGATGAAGATAAAGATCTAAATTCAATTGGTCACGATATCAGTTACGAGTTTAATCAAACTTATTTTAATTCTGAAAATAATGCCGATATTTTAACTAATTTAAGTCAATCTATTGATTCTATTATCAAAAATCCTCTTTACTCCTCTTATAAAATTGACTTTATTACCGCCGTTGTTCTAGACAATGAACTTTATCTTGCTAGTTTTGGTGAAACTAAAATTGTTTTCAAACGTCAAGATAAAATTAGTATTTTAATAAATAACATCGATAATCAAATAGAAACGATTAGTGGATCAATTAAAAACCAAGATAGAATTTTTTTATTAACCAATTCTTTTTTTGAAAAAATAACTTGGGCTAAAATTAAAAATTTTCTCTCAGATTCAACCATTCAAAGCCTAGAAGAAAATTTTTTATCAGCCATCTATTCTTTGCCTTCAACTCCTCTTTCTCAATCAGATTTAGCCGCTGCTTTAATTGAAATTGAATCAGCCGATCAAGAAATAATAACTACCCAAGATGATAATAAATCAGTTGCTCCCGATCCAACTGTTGTTGTTAAAAAACCAAGTTTCGATTTTTCAAAATTTATAGCTTTTATTAACGGCTTTAAAAAAACTAAATCAGTTTTTATCTCTCATCACGACAGTAAAGAAACCAATAAAAGAAAAAAAATAAGTATTTTAATGGGAATTATTTTAATAACTGTTTTATTTCTTAGTATTTATTTCGGTTATCAAAAAAATCAAATCCAAAAAAATGAAACGGAATATCAAGCTCTAAAGACAGAAATAGAAGCTCAAATTGAAAATATAAACAAGACTAAAAGTTTAAGTCTAGATAGTGCCAGAGAAGGAGCCGTTTTGGCTCAAAAAACCATTGAAAAAATGTCAGCTTTAAAAATCCATCAAGAAGAGACAGAATCATTAAATTCCCAATTAAAAAATATTCTTTCTCAAACTGGATCATCGGAAAATTTGGTTGCTGATTTTTTATTTGATACCAATAGTATTATTAGTAATCCTAAATTTCAAAAAATTGTCTTCAATGATAATAAAATTTATCTTTTAGATTCAGAAAACGGCCGAGTTGATTATTATGATATCAATACTAAGAATAGTAAATCAGTCTTGATTTCCGACAAAATAAAATCATCAATTAACCTTGCTATCGACAAAAATAATCTCTATTTATTAAATAAAGATGAAATCGTTTTGATTGAAAAAAATGATTTGACCTCCAAAATTAAATTTGATGATGTTGACCCTACTGATTTTAAATTTTGGAATAGTGCTGCCTATGTTTTAGATTCCAACAACCAAACTATTTGGAAATTTAATCCAAATGCTTCGGGCTTTTCTTCAGCTCAAAATTGGTTAAAAAACGAAGCTAAGTTGGATTTAACAGCTGATTCCCTATCGATTAATGGCAAAATCTGGATTCTCTATAAAAATGGAGAAGTTTCTTCTTATTTAAGTGGAGTTGAGACCCAATTTAAAGCCAATCAAGAGTCTCAGTTTACAAAGACAAATAGTATTGATGTTACTCTCGAAAAAGAATTATTAACTTTTGTTGACAATGACAACATTGTTTATCTCTACCAAAAAACCGGCGAATTGCTCTCTAAATTTAATTTAGGTAATTTAAAAGTTAATGATCTTGTTTTTAACGAGGCTAATAATTCAATTTATCTCCTTTGTTCCGATCAAAAAATTTATTTCATCAAATTTTAATTTTATAGGAGCGAGGCGCGACTCGCCCTAAACTATGGGTGGGTTTGATAGAATACATTTGTGAAACATTTCAACAAAGAATCACGAGATTACGAATTTATTGCCAAATTTGAAGCGGGGATTGCCCTCACTGGTTCTGATGTCAAATCTTTACGTACTCAAATACCTCAATTTGCCAATTCTAAGGTGGAAATTGAGAATGGTTTTCCTGTTCTTTCTAACTTAAAAATTCCTCTATATAAATATTCTCAAGGCCAAACCATCGATACTACCGCTCAAAGAAATCTACTTTTATCCGACAAAGAAATCGCTAAATTGATCAGTTTTCGTAATCAAAAATATATGTTAATTCCCATTGCTATCTATTTAAAAGGCAAATGGTTTAAAGTAGAGATTGGTGTTGGTCGCAAAATGCGCAAATATGAAAAACGGGAAAAAATAAAAGCTCGCGAAATCGCCAGAATAATAAAGTAATTTTTTCTATTTTATCTATCAAAAATACTTATTTTATTCTATACTTCTGGTATCTAATGGACAACAAAGATTTATTTTCAAATTTACAAAATCAATACACCAATGCCCGAAAATCGAGATAATTTTAACACTCCACAATCAGAAACAATTATTCATCAAGAAAAAAATAATTCTGAAATTAAGCAAATTGAAAGTAAACTAAAATCAGAATCTACCACCCCTCCAGAATCGATTAAAAATGATTTTATTTCTTTTAAAGAAGCCCTAGGTTACAACGATCAAAAAGATAATATTTTCCAGCAAATAGAAAATTTCACCCAAAAAAGAGAAACAGTCAAGTCAAATAATTATACATATACTGGAACTCCAACCGAAAATTTACAAATTTTAAAAAATCGCCAAAAATCTTTTAAAGATCAAATAGGATCCTTATCTCCACTCAAAAAAATTTCTAAAAATATTGAAAAATTACAAGTTGTTTATGAACTTAAAAAACATGGTTTAAAAAAAGCAGATCAAATAGTAAAAGCCATGGAAAAATACGGATTTCCAACTATCTTTCACGAAGATAATAAAAACACCGAAGTTAGATATAAAAATCTATTATCCTACCCCACCATTTATTATTTAGATAAACTTGCTTCCAAAAATCTTGATAAAGATAACTTTGATATTTTTCGAAAAATATCAATTCTTAATTCTCGTGGGCTTGATCCACTTAGTGAAGGTTTAAACCAAGATGAAGATCTTCTCTCTCTGTCCCCAAAAGATTTTGACAGTTACATGTTTTCAATCGGGTCAAAATATAATCATTTTGATTTAAAGGTTTGCAATTATTTTTTAGACAAAACAAACAATAGTAATTTTACTCAGGAAGATTCTAGAAAAATAGATATTTATTACACCACTAAAACAAATATTTTTTTGTCTCGTGTTTTTCCAATCAATTTAAATCAAGAATTATCTAAAATAGAAGAAAGTTATAGAGCTTATACTTCCTTAGATTTTTATAAATACAAAGTAAGACATGGTTCCGGAACTGACTACGACTTTGATGTGGGTATTTCAAAGTTTTTAAAATCAGACAAATTATTTGGTAATAACGAATCAGATAACAATACCATCATAAAAACACTTCAACTTCCAGTAGACATTACTAAATTTTATAATTTTTATCATAGTTTTTTTAGTAATTATTCCTCATTAAAGGCTGATTTTGATGGTTTTAAAAAATGCTGTTTCCAAATTAATAAAGAAATTAATTCTTCAAATGGTGATTATCTTAAAACAGTTATAGAATTCTTAAATTATCCAGATATAAAAACGGTCAATTTTATTGCTAAAAATTTAAATTTTATCAAGACACCAAATGGAATTAATTTGCTCAAATCTCTTAAAGACAAAACTTCTCACGATTATATTAAGATTGCCAACGCTGTTATTGACAATAAATTGGAAACAGACCGCGATTTTTTCGAAAATTTTTACAGTGGTGTTTTAAATAATTTTGATCAAGAAGAGATAGTTTCCATCTCAAAAAAAATTATAAAATCATCTTCTATGGAGAATAAAGAGTTGTTAATTAACATTTTGAACATACCCAATTTTAATATTGTAAAAACACTGATAACCAATCCTGATAAGATAAATCGTTTTTATATAAACAATCAACTTACTAAAGATTTTTTTATTTTTTTTAGTCAAGATCAAGAAGATTTTAGTCAATATTTTTCAAAATTTTCAACTAAAAAAGATTGGGAAACTGCCTTTGGAAAAGAGATCTTAAATTCTCTATTAAATGTCTTGCCAACAAAAACCGATGAAAAAAGAAATGCCTTCACTCGCAATGAATATGACAGAACTTCTGCCTTTTTTAGTTTCTTAATAGATCATCCTGAATCTAAATTTGTTTTAGATAAAGACAATCTTTTAATTGCCATTGATTACATCAAATCATTCGGATTATCAAAAACGCCAATTCTTTTTCAGTATTTTAAAGACATTACAGAACTCAATCAAGGTAAAGATGTTAATCTTTCAGAAGAATTTATAAATTCCAAAATTACTACCATTGATCAACTAAAAAACCAAATAAATGATATTCGACAATTGTGTTTAAGTAATCAATCTTTAGTCAATATTTCAAATTTATCACCTCTTCAACTCAATTTGTTATCCTCAGCCACCGGACATAGTACCAATCGTTGGACCAGACAACCAATAGAAAATATTATCAATGATTTCACTAAAGATTTATCAGAAGGCAATATTTTTCCATTACTTCCAGAATTTTCACCCTCATCAACCAATGTTGATAAAATGGAAATTAAAAATACTGTCGATTTAGTTAATAATCAGATTTTTCAGACTTTTAAAAAAGAAATTTTAAGTAGTATTAGTAATGTTAATCAAATAAATGATTTAAAATATTTAATAATTGAGATTATTAACCAAAAAATTAAGGAACTTTCAGAAAAAGAGAATAATATTTTTATTAGCAAACAAATTGATACTTTCAGATTAGGAAACCAACAAATAAATAAAACTGTTTCTATTGACGAAATGATTGAATCTTTGTTATCACTAAATATTAATTTTGGCCAAGAGCAAGACCATTATAATTCGGTTTTAAGACAATTGGTTTTTAGAAAAGTATTAAATAAACATAATTCCCCAGATTTTATAGAAGACCTTAGGATTAGCTTAGAAAATAATCAAGGCCCTAGTTCCATCTCCAATGGCTGGAATTTTTTAAATAATTTAGTTAAAGATCATGCCCTAGATTTTGAAACTAATAATAGCGAGAACTATTGGGATAAAAAATCTTTCGCCAATATTAAAAAATATGGAAAAGTTTTCAAAAAAAATTTAAATATAGTTTCTTTTACTAAAGAATTAGGGTCAATTTCTGATCGTTTTGAAATATTGAAGTCAGAATCCAATCTCAAAATAGATATGATTCCTGATCGTGGCCTAATTGGAGAGATGTCTGGCTATATGGCTGATGTTTGTTACACTAGAGTTTATCCTCTGCTAAAACAATATCCTAACTTAATTCCATATAAATTTGTCGATTCATCAGTTAATAATAATTCTGAATTAATCGGTTC
>JAQVXB010000024.1 GCA_028709405.1 Candidatus Shapirobacteria bacterium | reverse complement strand
AGCCTTGGGGATAGGGAAAATTTCACCATAATTTTTATTAAAATCACGGGCAATTTCGCGGGTAATTTCGACATGACTTTCTTGATCACGGCCAACTGGAACTAAATTGGCTTTGACCATTAAGATGTCGGCAGCTTGAAGAACTGGATAATTTAATAAACCAAGAGATGGTTGTTCGATATGAAGATCGTGCATAACGTCTTTTAAGGTTGGGACTCTTTGGGCCCTTGGGACAGTAATTAAATTAGCGAAAAGATTGGAAAGATAGGTAACCTGAGGAACTCGACTTTGTTGATAAATAATTGATTTTTTGGGATCGATGCCGACAGAAAGATAATCTAAAACCAATCCTCTAGATCGATCGTTTAAACTTTTGGTTTTTTCTTTAGAAAAATCAGTGGTTAAGGTATGAAGATCGGCAATAATAAAAAAACAATCAAATTCATCTTGAAGTTTGACTCTGTTTTTAAGAGTGCCAATGTAATGACCTAAATGAAGAGGACCAGTAGGTCGATCTCCGGTTAAAATTCGTGGTTTATTAGACATAAATGATTTTAACATTAAATCCCCTTCCTCTCGCAAACTCGGGCATTCCCCTTTGACAAAAGGGGAAAGTATTTGGGTACAAAAAATATAATTTACTGATATAATAGACGAAGTTTATTAAAGCCGAGGTCAGGTAAGCGAAAGCTGAAGGGGCGTTAGGCAAAAAGAAAAAATGACAAAAGAAAAACATCAAATCAAAGCGGAAGTTAGAACTGTTTTGGGTAGAAAAGTTAAACACTTAAGAAAAGAAGGATTAACTCCAGCTAGTATTTATGGGCATAAATTTGAGCCTATGTCGATTCAATTTAAAACTATTGAGTTGGAAAAACTTTTTAATGAAGTTGGCGAATCTGGATTAACAGAAATATTAATTGGTGAAGAAAAATTACCAATATTATTTAGAAATCCTCAATATAGTGCAGTCCTTGGCGATATTCTTCATATTGATTGTTATAAAGTTAATTTGAAAGAAAAAATTACTGCTTCTGTACCAATTGAATTTATTGGCGAATCTCAAGCTGTCAAAGATGGAAATGTGTTGATCGAAGTCACTACAGAAGTTGAAGTTGAAGCTTTACCAACTGACTTACCGGAATCAATTGAAATTGACATCTCAGTGTTGAATACAATTGATGACATGATTACAGTTGGAGATATTAAACTTGATGAAAAGGTGGAAATGGTAACAGTTCCAGAACAAGTTATTGTAAAGATTGAAGAACCAAGAGCTGAAGAAGTAATTGAAACTCCAGAGACAGAAGTGTCTCCAGAAGATGTTCCAGCAACTGAACAAAAGAGTGATGAAGAAAAAGCTGCTGAAGAAGCGGAAGAAAAGAAAGAGGAAGAATAAATTATTTAGACAGGGAATAATAAAGCCTGTCAACATCGTCTCTAATTGGGTCGAGTTGGCGGGCTTTTTTGATGGATTATAAACTATTTTCTTTTTGACCTAAAAGAAGTTCGATTCTGGATAATTCAATATAATCTTCGACGGATTTATCGGTTTTTTTGTTTAAAAAATCGATTTTTTTTTGAAGCTCAGACGGTTGATAATTAAACTTATATTCATTAATTTCTGTTTCATTTAATCTTGACTCTAGTTTAGCGGCATTGAACCAGTCGTTGTTTTGGACAAGAAGACGCCAAAGATTAAGACGGCCGGAATAGTTATCACCTTTATTTAGACTAAAAAGTTGCTTTTTGGCCTCGGTAAAAATATCTGGTTTTTTTATTAAAACAAAAAAATTAAGGGAGATTATAAAAACTAAAATAAAAATTATAAAACCCTCAGATATTTGTTTTAAATTAATTTTCATTTATATTTAAACCTCTCTGTCCTGCGGACATCTCCCCTTAAAAAAGGGAGAAGTCTTTAATTTTCATTTTTTGGCCAGGAAGAAGAAATTAACAATTCTTTTTTAAAATTATATTTTTCAATTAAATATTGATAAATTTCTTCGGTGACAAAGGGAATAAAAGGATGTAGAAGTTTTAATGAAGTTATTAAAACAGTTAATAAAACAGGAATAGCTTCCTCTCCCCTATCTTTGGCATTTTCAATATAAAGATCACAAAATTCTTTCCAGAAAAATTGATAAAGATCTTCACTAGCCTGACCAAAATGATAAGTTTCTAAATTTTTAGTAGTAGAAGAAATTATTTTGTTTAACTTATTTAAAATGTCTTTATCGGCATCGATTAATTTTAATTTATCAATATCAAGAGAAATTTTTGAAGGATTGAGACGGTCAATAAGCATTTCTACAAAACGGGAAGCATTCCAAATCTTATTGACAAAATTGCGCTGAGCTCGAATTTTGTCTTCGGAAACGACAAAATCAGAAGCTGGGGCAATACCATAAACTAAGGACATTCTGAGAGCATCAGTGCCATATTTTTCGGTCATATCGAGAGGATTGACGACGTTACCTTTACTTTTACTCATTTTTTGACCTTTAGCATCGGTAACTTTGGAATGAAGATGAACGGTTTTGAAAGGAACATCGCCAGTCAGATAAAGACCAAACATAGTCATGCGGGCTACCCAAAAAAAGAGAATATCCCAAAGAGTATCCATGACGGTAGTTGGGTAAAAATAATCAAAATCGGGTGATGATTTAGACGGGTCGGTGGTATTAAACCCAAGGGTACTTAAGGGCCATTGGCCACTTAAAAACCAAGTATCAAAAGTATCGGTTTCTTGAATAATATTTTTTGATTTACATTTTGGGCAATGATCAGTTTTTTCGACAGTAAAAGCAGCATCGGTTGGGGCAACTAAGGATTGAAGACCATTATTGATTTCGTCGATAGAATATTTGTTTTTGATATTTTTGTAAAAATCGGAAATAATATTCTTATTTTTGTCTAAGAAATTTAATTTAATGTCGGGATTACAATCTAAACAATACCAAGCAGGAATGCGGGGACCCCAAACAATCTGACGGGAAATATTCCAATCACGAATATTTTCCATCCAAGTAATGTAGGCTTTTTTGAAACGAGTTGGAAAAAATTTTAATTGACCAGATTTGGCAGCTTCTGTGGCAGGTTTGGCTAATTTATCAATTTTAAGATACCATTGAGGAGCCACCATCGGCTCAATAACGTGATGACAACGATAACAGCGACCAATGCGATGTTGGTATTGATCGTCTATTTTGACCAACATACCACGTTCTTGCATATCAGCAACAACTTTTTCTCGGGCTTGATTGACAGTAAGGCCGGCATATTTTCCAGCTAATTCAGTCATTCGACCATCAAATCCAATAACTTTTTTAATTGGTAAATGATGGCGAATACTAGCTTCAAAATCGTTTGGATCGTGACCTGGAGTAATTTTTACAACTCCGGTGCCAAATTTCATATCAACCATATCGTCGGCAATAACTTTAACAGTAAAAGGACCATTTAGACCTTCAATAGTAATCTCTTGACCGACATATTTGATATAACGTTTGTCTTTGGGATTAACAGCCACAGCAGTATCACCAAATTTAGTTTCTGGACGAGTAGTAGCTAAAATAAATGGCCCATATTTCATGTAATAAAGTTTGCCGATTTCGTCAACATAATCAACTTCAAGATTAGAAAAGGCGGTGCCACAGTGGGTACAATAATTGACGATTTTTTCATCACGATAGACTAGACCGTCATTATAAAGTTTTTTGAAGGTGGCTAAAACATTGTCGACAATCTTTGGTTCTAAACTGTAGTGATAACGGGTCCAATCCATAGAGAAGCCGAGCTTTTTCATTTGAAATTGGTTTAATTTTCGATTTTCTTCAACAAAATCCCAAATCATTTGATAAAGAGTTTGACGATCAAAATCAAAACGACTTTTACCCTCTTTTTGCAATTTTTTTTCAAAAACAAATTGAGTTTCAATGCCAGCATGATCGCCACCAGGCAGCCAAAGAGTGGGTTGACCAAGCATACGGTGATATCTAACTAAAATGTCTTGAATGGTGAAAAGAGCATGACCCATGTGCATGGGATCGTTGGCGTTGGGGAGAGGAAGAATAATAGAATAAGGGTTATCTTTTAATTTAGCTTTTTTGGGATCCGCGGGAACTTTGGGGGTAAAAGCACCAGAATTTAGCCAGAGTTCATAAATCTGACCTTCTTGAGAAGAATTGTAGGCTTTATCCATGCGAGTATTTTAGCATCAAAATCCCTCTAAATCTCCCTTTGACAAGGGAGACTTTGCTATAATACGCCATGAAAATATTGGAGATTAGGGAAAATAATTATCAAAAAATTTTGAAAGAAACTGTAAAAGTTTTAGAAAATGGTGGTTTGGTAGTATTCCCTTCTGACACGGTTTATATTTTGGCGGTTGATCCAACTAATCAAAAAGCGACTGATAAATTATTAGCTTTTAAAAATAGATGGATTGGAAAAGCAATTTCAATAGCGGTCTTGGATAGAAAAATGGCCTTGGATTATGTGAAACTAAATGAAAATGGAGAAAATATTTATGCAAATTTACTTCCTGGTCCTTTTACTATTGTCAGTAACGGAAAGGCAAAGGTAGCTAAAGGAATTGAAGCCGAAAATGGAACTTTGGGAATAAGAATTCCAGATAATAAATATATTCATGATTTAGTAAAAGAATTTAGGAAACCAGTGACAGCGACTTCGGCTAATTTGTCGGGCAGAACTCCAAATTATTCGATTGCCAGTTTTCTTCGACCTTTATCAAGCAAAAAAAGGGAGATGATTGATTTGATTGTAGATGCTGGAAAATTACCAAGAAATAAACCATCGACAGTGATTGATGCGACTGAAACGGAATTAAAAATTTTAAGGCGAGGAGATTTAATTACCAGTAATAGTCAAACTTTAATTTCTAAATCAGAAAAAGAAACAGGGAAAATTGCTGAGTTTATTCTTTCAAAATCCCTCTCGACTGTGCCGAATCTCCCTTTGACAAAAGGGAAAAATAAATCTTTAATCTTTGCTTTGACAGGAGATTTGGGTTGTGGAAAAACAGTTTTTAGTAGAAAGATAGGATATTTGTTAGGTGTTAAAGAAAAAATTACCTCCCCTACTTTTGTTATTTATAATGAATATAATTTAGTCGAAAGTCGAAAGTTGAAAGTTGGAAGTAATAAATTTTTGCATTTTGATTTGTATAGAATTAGTGAGGATTATGAATTAGAGGAGATTAAGTTTTTTGAATTATTTAAAAATAGTGTGGTTTGTATTGAATGGCCAGAAAATATGGGTGAAAAAAACTTTGAAAGACTGAAAAAAGAAAATAAAGTAGTGACGATTCAGTTTAAATATATTGATGAAAATACGAGAGAAATAAGATATTAAGATATTCAATTTCTAATGCCTAATTTCCAATGATCAAATAGAATTTTTTATAATAATTGGAAAGATTTAAAGAAGGATTCGCACTCGGTTTTGAGTGATTCGTTACCGTTGTGAATACATTGAAGGGTATAGTTTTTGGTACTCGATTGAAGATCAACGATGGTTTGAGTATTAATCTCGTAACGGAAGGTATTTTGACCAGAAACAATAAAATCGGAACTAAAACTACGATTAGTATTACTCCAGGACCATGTACCACTGGGGGCGACATGAACAGCAAAATTACCTAAAGAACTGTAAAAAGTATAACGATTACCAGTAGTTTCCTTGTCCTGGTAAAGTTTTCTTGACGAGGAATAATTTACAGAAAAAGAATCATCAGTGCTTTTGAAAAGAGACAAAGCAGAAGAAGTGGCAGTCGGGGTAGGAATAATGGTTGAAGTTGGTTTAATACTAAGAGTTGGAGTAATTGATAATTTAGAAGTCTCAGTTGGAATAGATTCAATTGGCTTATTACTTTCTAAAATTGGAGTCGGAATTATGTCAGTAATTTCATCATTATCAGCTGGGATAATTAAATTTAAAGGTAAGGGATTAATCTTAAAGATTAAAAAAATTCCAAATACTGATAAAATCAGCAATATTATAGTTAATATGAGATATTTAATATTTTTAGAATCCATATATTTATAATACATTAATAATGAAAATATTAGCAATAGAAACAAGTTGTGATGATACTTGCGCAGCTGTTTTGGAAAATGATCGTCTGTTATCTAGTGTTATTTCTTCCCAAACTGATCTGCATGCTAAATGGGGAGGAGTGGTGCCGGATATTGCTAAAAGAGCGCATGAGTCGCGCATTAAAGCCGTTATAGCAACCGCAATAATACGCTCAAATTCAAAAATTTCTAATTTCCAATTTTCAAAAAATAAAGAAGAAAAATTAGATCAAATAATAGAACAAGGAATGAAAGATATTGATGTGATTGTGGTAACACAAGGACCAGGATTAGCAATTGCTTTGGGAATTGGGGTGAATAAAGCTAAAGAATTGGCAATAAAATATAATAAAAAATTAATTGGAGTGAATCATGTTGAGGCTCATATATTAGCTAATTTAATTAAAAATAAAAAAGGTAAACCAGAAAGAAAAATAGAATTTCCAGCATTAGCATTAACCGTATCAGGTGGACATACCAAGATTGTTTTAATGGAACAAAATGATAAATTTCCAATTTTTAATTTCCAATTTTTAAAAAAAGAAAATATAAATTTTAAATACACAGTAGTGGGGGAAACTTTGGATGATGCGGCCGGAGAGGCTTTAGATAAGGCGGCAAAAATGATGGGGTTGGGATATCCAGGTGGACCAATTATAGAAAGATTGGCCCAAAAAGGTGATAAAAACTTTTTAAAGCTTCCCCGTCCATTGTCGACTCAAAAGAATTTTGATTATTCTTTTTCTGGTTTAAAAACTTCTTTTTATTATCAAATTAAAGATTGGCCGAAAGAAAAAATTGGAGGAAATTTGGCTAATTTATCTGCCAGTTTTCAAGATGCGGTTTTTGATAGTTTATTAATAAAATTAAAAAAAGCGATTGAATTTTATAATCCAAAAACAATATTGGCTAGTGGCGGAGTTTTGGCTAATTTGGAAATTAGAAAAAGATTAAGAAAATTAGCAAAAGAAAGTAAAACTCCCCTGTTAATGCCAGTTAAAAAACAATTTAATACTGACAATGCGGCCATGATTGGAATTACAGCTTATTATAAAGCATTGAGAGGTGAATTTGCGGAAAAGAAGGAAAAATTAGATAGAAATCCGAGACTTACATTTTAATTAGTTTTGGTACCGCGGCGGAAGACGGCAGCCCAAGGGACAAAATTAGAAGTGAAAGTTTTTTGATGCAAAATAGTACCATCGGCTTTGGTAACAATCCAATCAAAAGAAGTTTTGAGACCAGGGACTCTTTGTTCGTCTTGAATGACTTTACCGACAGGAAGAGTTGGATCGTCAATCCAAACATCGGGTGGTGGAGCTTGAGCACCCCATTGTTTATAATTAGCGATTTCAACTTTACGACCATCACTAGTACCATAAATTTCATAAGCTAATTTCTTATTTTTGCCGTCATAATAGCTTTGAATTAAAACATAATGAGCAGTATCATTGATAAACTTTAAGTCGGGACTAGGAATAAAAACAGTGGCATCAAAACCGGGTTTAGAATCTTCTTCATAGTAACTAACGCGATAGGCATGATTTTGACGTTGGGTAATATTTAGACCAGCATCAAGCATGGCACGAAAAAGAGTAGTAGAAACTTGGCAAACTCCACCTCCAACATCAAGTTCGGTTTTACCTTGACGAATGACGTAAGCTTTTTTAAAACCAGCTTCTAAACTAACTTCACCGAGACTGTTTAAAAAAGAGAAGGTTTCACCTGGGGCAACTAAAACACTGTTAACGATTGATGATCCTTTTTCAACATTCATGTTACGAATAGTACTAGAATG
>JAQVXB010000023.1:4044-7957 GCA_028709405.1 Candidatus Shapirobacteria bacterium | reverse complement strand
TTCCAAGTCCAACCCCAAAAATAGGACTCCTTTTAAATGCTTCCACTGCAACCACCCAAGCACTACTTCCATCCAAAACTATCCACCCTAATTTAAAGATTTTATAAATTCCCAACAAAAACAAAAGCGAGAAAAAAACCACCGCTACTGCATCAGTTAGATAATTCATCACTTCTTCTTTTTCTTTTATTTTAACCAACAACTTTTTCAACCATCCAAAACCCAAAAACACAAATAAAATTACCTCACCTAAAATAGAACCCGTTAAAGACCAAGTCGCATTAATTGAAATTAAAGGATTCTCATTAGGAATTGAAATTGGCATTTTATTCGATGGCAACATAAATACAATTAAAGAAGTTATTCCTACAATCAAACCAGAAATTGTTAAAAATAAAAATTGCTTTTCTATTTCCTTTTTATCATTAACCTGTAACCACACAAAAAATAACATAAACAATGCTCCCACTGTTCCCATTCCTAATGGCGACATCAAAGATTGCATCTTTAATCCTGATTCTAGTCTAAAAAACGATATTCCACTCCAAACTGTAAAAACTAAAAACAACCAAAATAATTTATTAGTTTTAACTATTTTTTCCTTATCCAAAACCAATTTAACTGTCCACAAAATTAACGCCAAAAATGCCATCACCAACAAACTTAAATTTTTACCAAAGAAAAAACCATCCAATACTATTGGTATAAAAATGATTGGAAACAATAAAAAAACAGCTCTTAGATAATATTTAAGTATTTTATTCATAAATTCAGCATAACAAAAGCTTTTTTTTTTGACAATCTTTAAAAAGCTCTTTTCCCCGCACTTTTATCGCTAACCTTATTTCAACACTCCCAATGGATCAACATTTCCTTTTGACGATTTAATTTCAAAATGTAAATGAGTTCCAGTTGATCTTCCAGTACTTCCCATTACACCTAATTTTTGTCCTTGCTTAACTACCTGTCCCGGAGCTACCACTATCGAATTATTTAACATATGAGCATACAAAGTTGTATAACCATTTCCATGATTAATCACTACATAATTACCATAACCACCTCCATTCCAACCAGCACTAACCACTGTTCCCCCTTGTGAAGCCACAATTGACGGATTACTCTTATTAGCAATATCTACTGCTCTGTGATACCAAGAATATCTTTGGCTTATATAACCAGAAGTTGGCCACATAAAACTACCCTCTCCCACTACTCCTGGAATTGCCGCCACCGTTCTAGCCGCATATTGTTTAGTATCTAAAATAATTTCTTTTGGTTTAATACCATCTGGAATAATTAATTCTTGTCCTGCACTCAAAGCAAACGTTTCATCATTACTAAAAGTATTAAAAGGATAATCAATAATATTTTGAGCATTTACTTGATGTGCCTTAGCAATACTATAAATAGTTTCTCCTCTCTTCACCTTATATCTAACTCCTGTCACCGGTAAAATTTTTAAAATCTGTTTTACTTTGATTGCATCCACCGATTTCAAATTGTTCTCCCACATAATTGTGTCGATAGTCACTCCAAACTTCTGAGCAATCGACGACACTGTATCCCCTTCAACTACTCTATATTCTGTCGTTTCTCCTTTAGGCAATCCCGACACTAAAGTATTTGCCGCACTATTATCAGCTGCCATAATCAAATAAGTACTACCCTCACCCTTATTACCACTGCTATTAATTAAATTTTCTAACTGACTGGAAAAAAATATCGTCAAAAAAGACAACACTGCCATACTGGCTCCCACAAAAGTCTGCGAAAATCTACCCCTCTGTCGATACATTAATCTAGAAATTAATACTTTCAAAAAATCTGCCCAACCTAAAAATTTTTTATGAAATCCACTCAAAAAACTCCCCTGTGCTTTAAGGAATTCCCTTCCTAATTCTATCTCAGTACTAATATTTTCTTTAATCGACATGACCGTTTAATTATATCAATTAATTTGATGAAGATAATATTTTTTCGCGCACAGCGAACGCGTGACGCGAAGCGGACAGCCCGAAGGTAGCGAGCACGACAAAAATATTATCAAATCAAACAAATATTTATTTCTTCCCAATTTTATCCAAAAACTCTTGATTATTTTTAGTTTTAGCCATCTGTCCCAAAATCATTTCAGTTGTATTATTGCTTTCTCCTAATGCATCAAACATTCTACGAATTGAAATAACTTTAGCCATTACACTTGGCTCTAATAATAAATTTTCCATTCTAGTTCCCGATTTTAAAATATCAAAAGCTGGGAAAATTCTTCTCTCTGCCAAATTTCTTTCCAATCTCAATTCCATATTACCTGTTCCTTTAAATTCCTCAAAAATCAACTCGTCCATTTTTGACCCAGTATCAACTAATGAAGTTCCAATAATGGTCAATGAACCACCATTTTCAATTTTTCTAGCTGCTCCAAAAAATTTTTTAGACGGATATAAAGCAGCCGGATCAAAACCTCCCGAAAGTGTTCTTCCACTAGTTGGAATTGCCAAATTGTAGGCTCTGGCCAATCTAGTAATTGAATCAAATACCACCACTACATCTTTACCCATTTCCACTAATCTTTTAGCCCTCTCCATGGCAATTTCTGCCGCCTTAGTTTGTTCTTCTGGTTTTTGATCAAAAGAAGATGCAATTACCTCTCCTTTAATAAATCTTTGCATATCAGTTACTTCTTCCGGTCTTTCACCTACTAAAATAGCCATTAAGTGGACCTCTGGATAATTAATAGATACTCCAGCTGCAATTTCTTTAAGCAAAGTAGTCTTACCAGCCTTAGGAGGTGAAACCACCATTCCTCTTTGTCCAAAACCAATCGGCGAAAACAAATCGATAATTCTCGTCGAACAAATATCTGATGCTGTTTCTAATTTAATCTGTTTTTGTGGATAAATAGGCACTAAATCTTTAAAATCTGGCCTTTTTTGAACCGCAGCTAAATCTAATCCATTAACTTTATCTATTCTTGTCATTGCCCAATATTTTTCATTTTCTTTAGGGGCCTTAGCTGCTCCCAAAATCATATCCCCCGCCCTTAAACCATATCGTCTAATTTGCATTGATCCAATAAAAGCATCTCTATGATTAGGAATAAATTTAGGTCTCACAAAACCTTGACCATCCTGCATTATTTCCAAAGCTCCCAAAATAGTCTCTGTTTGTACTGGCGCAGGAGGATTATAACGAACTTGCGGTCTTGGTTGTTGAATTTGCGATTGAGGAGTATAAGTTGGTTTAATAAAACTAACCGCATTATTATTTGTTATAACTTCTTTCTTAACTTCAGTCTTTTCTTCAGCTTTCACCGGTTCTACTTGAACCTTAGCAGCCACTTCACTTTTAACTTTTGGAACACTTTCGATAACGGGTTCCACCGCCACAATATCATCGGTTTTTTTCTTTGGCATTTTTTTGGGAAATTTATAATCAATAAAAACTATGTAAATTAACTGGAAAACAACATAAAAACGGGAAAAATTCTTAAATTCAAAGTAATTCTATCTATTTTTAAATTAATTGTCAAGTTTTTTTGCAGACAATAATCCACATCCAACCAAAGATATCAACGATCCGCAAATTAAAATAACCGTCGGTAAACTTACTCCTGCTTGTAATAATTCCTGAGAGCTTCCAGCTACACTCCCACCACTTACTTTAACCGATTTCCATTCCGACCATGGTCCAACACAACATCCATTTTTTGCTGTAACTTTAAAATAATAGGTCTTACCACCATCCAAATCTCTAATATAATAATCTTGGACTCCTTGATTATTATTTATAATCGGTGCTATTACTGCCCATCTTTCATCGCCTTCCCAATATCCATACGTTATAGTATAACCATCAACCTGTCCTGTTATTGGTGTATAAAAAAGTCTGGCTCCATTTTTTACAGACATTA